>NZ_JANFYZ010000007.1 GCF_024460775.1 Desulfovibrio desulfuricans
GTACTCAAGTACGTGAGCATCAAAATCCCGGCGCTGACGCATTCAGGGCGTAAAAGTCGGGTTTGCGTAAATCAGCCTGACAGGCTCACCCACCCCGCCACCAAACTCTTCCCGCCTTTTCTTACCCTCCCAGCCCTTCCCTGTGCCGCAGGGCTACACCTGCGGCTTACGGCTTAAAATCAACGACATATAGGGCGGTGTCTCGCCCGCTGCACAAGCTCCGCCAAGTCCCTGACAGACCTTCTCCGCAGGCTGCTCCACATGACTCGCCAGCACGCACGACTCCAGCCTGTTGGTTGCGCCCAAGGCTTCCGCAATGGCGGGCAAATTTCGATAGGCCTTGAGAATAACAGCCGTATCACTCTGCTGGAGGGAATCCTCCAGACTCTCCCGGCTGTTGATGCCCGGTATGATGCGCAGGGTCTCGCCGTTTTCGCACAAAACGGTGCGGGTGCGGGCAGCTGCCGCCTGAAAAGACGTGATGCCGGGAATAACCTCCACCGCCAGATGCGGCGCGCATTCGCCAAGGGTACGCATGAGATAGCCAAACGTGCTGTACACCAGCGGATCGCCAATGGTCAGAAAGGCGGCGCTCTGGCCGCATTCCAGCACGTCCTTGGTAGTTTGAGCAGCTACGCGCCATGCCTCGCGCAGCATGGAGCGGTCGCGCGTCATGGGAAATTCCAGCCGCAATACGCGCACATCAGCCCGCAGGTGCGGACGCGCCGTGTCCAGCGCCGCAGAAAAGTCATTGCGGGGCGAGGCTGCCGCAAGGATAACATCCACCTCGCCCAACACCCTGACTGCCCGCAGGGTCAAAAGATCGGGCGCGCCAGGGCCGACGCCCACGCCGTAGAGAATTCCGTTCATTACCTGCTCTCTTTACAATACTCTGAAATATTTATGGGATTAGCGGTGCAGCCAGTTTTCCAGCTCTTCCGCCGCATCCAGGGCGCGAGGGCCGGGGCGGGCAAACCGCTCTTCGTCAACTATTAGTACGCGGCCAGCGCGCTGAGCGCGCAAATCCCTGTAATGATCGCGCTCGGCCAGAGGCGTTGGTTCAGGATTCATGGGACCTTTCTGAATAATGTACGCATCCGGGTCTGCCGCAATCAGGGATTCCTCGCTGTAGCGCACCAGTTTTTTACCGTCGCTCACCACGTTTTCGCCCCCCGCAAGGGCCAGTATCTCGCTACTGATGCCACCGCGTCCGGCAGCCAGCAGATTGGGATAACGCACCTCGTAAAAGACGCGCGCCACGGGCTTGCCAGCATTGCGGCTGCGCAATGCCTGCACACGGCTCTTCCAGCCGTTTACGATGGTTTGGGCCTTATCCTCGCGCCCGGCAAGCCGCCCCAGAATTTCCGTCACCTCAAACAGCCGCTCAAAGGAATTTACTTCAAATGTCAGTACGTTCAGCCCCAAAGAACGCAGATTCTCGGTCTGGGTCTGGGCTTCGCTGCGGCCTTCAAGCTGCAAGACCACATCCGGCTGCTGCGCCAGCACAAGCTCGGCATTGGGGCGCATGTGCGTGCCAATGGCAGGCAGGGCCGCAAGCTCCGGCAGATTGCCGTCGGCAGCGGTGCGCGCCACCAGCAGGTCGCCAGCGCCCAGAGCCAGAAAAATCTCGTTAAACGCACCGTACAGGGCGATCACCCTTTTGACGGGTTGGGCAAAGGTTACTGTTGCGCCCGTGTCGTCCGTGATGACAATAGGGACGGAATCACGGCGTTCGCTGTTTTCAGAGTTGGCCGCCTGCGCTCCTGCCGGGAACATAACCAGACGGAGCATCAGGCTCAGCAGCATCAGCAGCATCAGCAGCATCAGCAGGGGCAGCCGGGCTAGCAGTTTTTTCCCCGCTCCACGGGCCTTTTGCGCTGGCAAGCAGGGCCTGAGGCAGTCCCCACCGGGGGTGGGGCAACACGCAGATGGGTATGTTGTAGAGCGCACCAAGATTCTCCTCGGTAAAAACATTTGCTACCGGCCCGTCAAAAACCAGATTTCCATCCCGCAGCCCCATGAGGCGCGTGGCATACAGAGCCGCCAGATTGCAGTCGTGCACGGCCATGAGCACGCAGGCTCCTGCGGCGCGGCGGCGCTCAAGCAGGTCGAACAGATCGACCATGCGCGCCCAGTCCAGCCCTGCGGCCAGCTCGTCCAGCAGCAGGAGCGGACTTTCCTGCGCAAGGGCGCGGGCCAGCAAAACCCGTTGCAACTCGCCGCCCGAAAGTTCTGTGAGCCTGCGGTGCGCCAGCGGCGCGGCCCCGGTTTCTTCAAGCGCCCGGTCTGCTGCGGCATAATCTTCCCGCCCATAAGCTCCAAGCCACGAAAGGTGGGCAAAACGCCCGAGCAGCACCATCTGCCGCGCGGTAAGGCCCTGCGGCAACTGCCCTCGCTGCGGCACCACGGCCACCATGCGGGCGCGCTCGCGCGGCTTCAATGTTGCCAGCGGACGGCCCTGAATCTCAATGGCGCCAGCCTGCGGCGTCAGCACCCCCGAAAGGGTGCGCAGCAGCGTTGTTTTACCGCTGCCGTTGGGGCCAAGCAGGGCGGCGCACTCCCCGGCGTGCAGGGTAAAGCCCGCGTCCCGCAGCACGCTCTGCCCGCCGTATCCGGCGCGCACCCCGGCAATACGCAGCACAGGCGGTGCAGTGCGCCCCTCATGACGAATATCTTGGTCAGGCCGCAGCATCAGCGCCTCCGCACCAGCAGGGCGAAAAATGGCCCGCCAAGCAAGGCCGTGACCACGCCCACGGGCAATTCCTGCCCGCCGGAAAGCACGCAACGGGCCAGCACATCCGCCCAGACCAGCAGCACCCCGCCGCCGAAAAAGGCCGCAGTCAGCAAGGGGCCGTGCCCCCAGCCCAGCAGCAGGCGCAGCACGTGCGGCACCACCAGCCCCACAAAGCCGATCACCCCGGCCACGGCCACGCAGCCCGCGGTCATGCAGCTTGCCCCGGCCAGCAGCCACAGGCGGGCGCGGCCCACATCAAGGCCTGTCTGGGCGGCCTGCTCATCCCCAAGGGAAAGCACGTCCAGGGCGCGCCAGCCAAAGGCCGTTGCCAGCAAGCCCGGTACAAGGGTCGCCAGCAAGAGGGGCAGGCTGCTCCAGCCCCGGCCTTGAAAAGACCCCATGATCCAGAACACGATGCTGGTTACGGATTCCTCGTTGAGGGCCTTCACAAGGGCCACCAGCGCCCCCAAAAATGCAGCTACGGCAATGCCCGCAAGAATAATGCTCTCCCGGCTGAACGCACCATCTCCGCGCCCCAGCCACAGTGCGCAGCCAAGGGCCGCCAGCGCGCCGATCAGGGCCGCAGGGGCCACCAGCCCGGCATGACTGAACCCGGCCAGCCCCGGCACGCCGCCCAACCACGGAATACTCCCCAGCATGGCCACCAGCGGCCCGCCAAGGGCTATAGCCATACTGGCCCCGCAGGCAGCCCCGGCAGAAATGCCCAGAGTAAAAGGATCAGCCAGCGGATTGCGCAACACGCCCTGCAATGCTGCCCCGGCCATAGCCAGAGCGCCGCCGCACAGGGCGGCCAGGCACACACGGGCAAGGCGGATGCTTACCACAACCCCAGTCAGGGCCGGATCATCGGGTGCGGACGCAAAGCCTGCCAATGCCGCCAAAGCGCGAAACACGCTCTGTGTGCTCAAGGGCACAGGCCCCGGCAAACAGGCCAGCGGCAGCGAAACAAGCCACACGACCACAAGACCGGTAAAAACCGGCCACAGCCTGCGGGTCTGCGGGAAGGAGGAGTGAGAAGATGCGGTCGTTCTGGTCATGCCAGCCCTCTGGCCGTAGCCTGCGGGGGCACACGCGGGCCAAAGCGTTGGCTGACCTCAGGGGTCAGACCCTTGCCCAGTGGCGGCCTGCGCCGCGCGAGCATAAAAAAAGCCTCTTCCACTCGTGGTGGAAGAGGCCCGTATTTCCTCTGTCCTGCCGGCAAAAACCCGTTGCCGTGGGGCGGCCAATGCCGCACCGTGGTGCCGTCATTCCATGACTGCGCACCTTGGGGCATGGCAGGTCTTCCGGCTTGGTTCCCCTGCTCCGGCCTTCCCGTTTCCAGTGGCGCAATATGGAGCAAGGTTAAGAACCTTACGGCGGCGGGTCCGCTCCCGTTTTTCACGGGATTCCCTTTTCAAGCCGGTCTACCCGGCTACCAATGCCGCCAACACTCTAGGCGCGGCCCTGCGGCCTGTCAATGGCTCAGGCTGCTATCCACACAAGGCTGGCCTGACGGCCCGAGCGTCTGGCGCAGCGGTAGGAAAAAAACTGCTCGTTGTTGCTGGCGGTGCAGATGTCCAGCCCGTAGATATTGCGCGGCAAAAGACCCGCGCGCTCAAGCTGGTGCCGCGTGAGGCCCCACAAATCCATGGTTTTGCTGCTGGCGTCAAACCAGGGCAGGTAGGGGTCGCCCCACTCCTTGTCAAAATTGACAAATTCCGCCTTGCCCGGCCCGAGGCTGGGGCCGCGCACTGCCAGCAGATCGCGCGGTTCAAGACCATAACGCTCGCAGAAGCGGGCTACGCCCGTGATGGGGAAATCGCAGCG
The DNA here is from genome assembly GCF_024460775.1 of Desulfovibrio desulfuricans. Classification (NCBI taxonomy): domain Bacteria; kingdom Pseudomonadati; phylum Thermodesulfobacteriota; class Desulfovibrionia; order Desulfovibrionales; family Desulfovibrionaceae; genus Desulfovibrio; species Desulfovibrio desulfuricans. The sequence continues at coordinate 4,562 of NZ_JANFYZ010000007.1, forward strand.
GTTGCCCCGCCAGCCCGCATGCATGGCGGCGATATACGCGCCGCTTTTGTGGGCAATAAGGATGGGCTGGCAGTCTGCCGTTTTAATAAGCAGACCAAGGCCGGGACGCGCTGTGGCCATGCCGTCGCCTTCCGCCGTGACGGGCGTTTCGCAGGCCACGGCCTCCGGCTCAAAAACAAAACCGTCGCCGTGCACCTGCATCAGTTCGGCCCAGGCGGTCATGCCTTGCGGGCGCAGGCCTTCCAGCAGGCTGCGGCGGTTGGCAATGACGTGTTCGGGGTTATCCTGCACGGTAAAAGCAATGTTGCCGCCGCCAAACTCGCCAAGGCTCACGCCTCCGGCGCGGGTCTGAAAGGCGCAACGCACCTGCGGAACACCGGGGAAAACAAAGGGAATATAGCTTACAGACACAGCATACGCTCTTCAGTACATATGTAGTTGACCCGCTGGTCCCAGGGGGCCAGGGGCAGGGATTCCACAAGCTGAAATTCAAAACACAGGCCCACGCGGGGGCAGGTGAATCCTTTTTCCAGAAAGCGGTCGTAATAGCCGCCGCCATAGCCCAACCGCCCGCCAGCGAGATCAAAGGCCACGCCGGGCAGGAGCGCAAGATCGGGGGCAAGTGGGTGTGCTTCCCCCGCGCCGCTGCCGCCCGCTGCTTCCGGCCCGAAACCGGGCAGGGAATCGTGCGGTTCAAGCAGGCCGAGAGGGCCGGGCCGCAACTGATCCGGGCCGCTGCAGGCCACAAAATCCATAAATCCCGGTTCGCTGCGCCGCACACGCGGCAGCCACACAAGCACACCGGCCTGCCACGCTGCGCGCAGCAGGGCCTGCGTGCCAAGCTCGCCCCTGACGCCCACATAGAGGGCCACGGAGCGGGCATTCTTCCACAGGGCGGATTCCATCAGCCTGCTCTGCGCCGCCTCGCTGCGGATTTCGGCCAACTGGGGCGACTGCTCCGCCCGCAGACGGCGCATAACTTTACGCACATCGTTTCTGGCCTGAGCCGTAGCATCGGACAACTCGCCAGAAAGATTGCCCGCCAAACTCGTTGGCGGAGCATCCGGCTGATTCACTGACTGGCTGGGCGGCACAGGCGCGGGGGGCGTGGCATTGGAGGGCAAGCGGCTCTTTCCTTGTGGTGCAATGTGTGGCATTCTCAACACCTGCGCCACTGTAACAAAGGAAGCAATACCATGCCAAGCGCCGACTCTCAGGATTTTCTCTGGATCGCCGTGGGCGACATCCACGACGAGCCTGAACGTTTTGCCCAGATACCGGAACTCTCGCAGGCTGACGGCATTATCGTTACCGGCGACCTGACCATCACCGGCGGCGTCAAGCAGGCAGAGCTGGTCATGAACGCCCTGTGCGTCCACGACATCCCCGTGCTGGCCCAGATCGGCAACATGGACAGGCCTGAAGTCGACCAGTGGCTGAGCGAAAAAGGCTGGAACCTCCACGCCGTCACCCGTGAGCTTACGCCCGAAATCGCCATTTTTGGAGTTGGGGCCTCCACATTTACGCCTTTTGGCACGCCGAGCGAATTTCCGGAATCCGCATTCTCCGCGTGGCTTGAAACCTGCTGGCAAAAAGCCCGCCACTATCCGCACAGCGTGCTTGTTTCGCACAATCCGCCCAAGGATACCGCCTGCGACATGATCCCCGGCGGCATTCATGTAGGCTCCACTGCCGTGCGCGAATTTCTGGAAGAAGCCCAGCCGGACATATGCCTGTGCGGGCATATCCACGAATCGCGCGCCATGGACCGCGTGGGACGCACCCTTGTGGTCAACCCCGGCATGCTGGCGCAGGGCGGCTACGTGCTGCTGCGCTCCAATTCGGGCCAGCTCTCCGCCGAACTCAAGATGCTTGAAGACTGATTTTCGCCTGCCGCATCTGCCGGAACGCATTGCAAGGATGCACTTCGGCGGATGCGGCCCTTGCCCCAGCTCCGCGCCCGCCTCAACAATTTTTCTTCTGCCTCCGCAGCATGTTATAATGACATGATGCAGCCTTGCCTCCCGCATTTTCCCGCCCCGCCCCTGCCCGCTTGCATATTTTCAAAAAAAACGTACTCTCCAAAAAGCGGATTAGCATGCTGCCGCCTTCGCGCGCCTTGTTGGCGCTGCGGCGGAGCAAATACGGCACATTCCCGTAAGTGCATGGCATGCTGGCTGAAATTTTCGCGGAGGCTCAGCGCCCCGCAGCAAAAGGATTTTCATGACCATAGACCAAGACACCCCCGTGGCCGCTTCACAGCCAGCCACGGATGCATCGTCGCAGGAAGTTTCCAAACCCAAACGTTCAACCACAACACGCATCAAAGCCAAACCAGCCTCTGGCAAAACAGCTTCCGGCAAGGCTGCGTCCAAATCCTCCGAGTCAACGCCCGCCAAGGATTCTTCTGATTCTAAAGGCGCTTCCGATTCCAAGGCCGCCCAGGCCGAATCAGCTTCATCCAAGACCACGGCAGCAAAAGCCGCCGCCACTGCCAAGGCCGCAGGCCGCAGCGCGGGCAAAACAGCAAAGACGACTACCGCCAGGGCCAAAAAATCGGCCGACGCCTCCAAAGAAATTTCTGGCAGCACGGCAGATGCCGTAGCGCCCAAGTCAGCTGCGACCCCTGCTGCTGAGGCCCCAAAAACTGCTGGCAAGGCTGCTGGCAAAACGGCAAGCAAATCTTCTGCCAAAACCCCTGCCAAGGCTGCGGGCAAGACTGCTGGCAAAGCCGCAACGCCCCGCAAGGGCAAGGCCGCAGAAGCCAACGCGCCGGAATCCACTGCCACGGCCAAAGCTTCCGAAGCGTCTGAGGGTTCCAGGCAGGAAGCCACACAGCAAAAATCTGCCGCTCCCCAAAAGCCTGCCTCAAAGGCTCCCAAAGGTCGGCCCGCAAAAGCAGCGGCAAAAAGCACGGCTCAGGCAACTGCGCAGACCATTGACGCAACGCCTGCAGACACAGCCCCCAAGGCCGCGAGCCTCGCAGCAGACAAACCCGCGGTTTCTGCGGCTCTCACGAGCCCGGCCCCTGTGGCACAAGCCCATGTAAAAGCGGCTGAGCCGAGCGCAAATCTGGCGTCGGAACAAATTTCAGACAAGCCCGCAGACGCAACGCCGCGCCAGAACGCCCCCGCATCGGAACGTGGGCAAAGCCCCAGACAGGCTGCTGACCAAAACGCGAGCCAAAACACAAGCCGGGCCGCAAGCCAGCCCACGGACAAGGCCGCCGATACACCTGCCGTCCAGGCGGAACAGGGTGCAGAACAGGCCGCTGAAAGCGGTTCTGCCCAGGCATCTGGCGAGGCCGCTGCCGGGGATGGCCCGCGCCGCAAGAACAGGCGTGGACGTCGTGGCGGGCGTGGCCGCAACCGCAAAAAAGAGCTGAACGGGCAGGATGGCGCGCAAACCGCCGAGGACCAGGCCAGCATGGCCCCCCTCGACGATGATGACGCTCTTGATCTGGTCGATGATGCACCAGAACAGGCCAGCCGTGCGCAGAATACGCGCCCCCAGAACGCCCCCAGGCAAAGCAAGCCCGCCAAACAGGCCAAGCCTCAGCAGCAGCAACAACAGCAGAACAAGCCTGAAAACGGCAAGCCTGCCGAAAACAGCAAATCCGCTGAGGGCAACAAGCCCGCCAATGCTGGCAAGGCTCCTGCCGAAGCCCCCAAGGGCAAGCGGCGCATGTTCATCAGCGTGCTGCCCGGCGAACAGGTAGAAGTAGCCCTGGCTGAAGACGGCCAGTTGCTGGAATACTATCTGGACATGCTGCACCAGCGCAAAATCAAGGGCAATATTTACAAGGGTGTCATCCACAACATCGACACCAACCTTCAGGCCGCCTTTGTCAGCTACGGCGCGGGCAAGAACGGATTCCTCCAGATTGACGAGGTGCATCCCGAATACTGGCTGGCCCACCACGAACCCTCCAAGGGCAAGAAGTTTCCGCCCATCCAGAAGGTGCTGAAAGCCGGTCAGGAAGTGCTGGTGCAGGTGGTCAAAGAACCCACCGGCAGCAAGGGCGCGTTTTTGACCACATGGCTTTCCCTTGCCGGGCGCTTCCTTGTGCTTACGCCGGGGCAGGATCAGATCGGCGTTTCCCGCAAGGTGGATGACGACGACGAGCGTTCGCGCCTGCGTGAAATGATGAACGGCATTGACCCCGGTCAGGGGCTTGGCGTCATTGTGCGCACTGTCAGCGCCGGAACCACCAAGACGACGCTCAAGAATGATTTGCAGTATCTCAAGCGTGTCTGGCGCGATATCCGCAAAAAGGCCACCGAGGTTTCCGCCCCGACCCTTATCTATCAGGAGCCGGGCCTTTCAGAGCGTGCCGTGCGCGACTATCTGACCGAGGACGTGTGCGAAATCTGGGTTGATAATGACGAAGTGGCGCAGAGCGTGCGCGACACGGTGAACCTGCTGTTCCCTCGCCGCAAGGATCTTGTGCGGGTGCACACAGACATGCGCACGCCCATGTGGGAGCGCTTTAATCTGCGCCGCCAGCTGGAGCAGATTTATTCGCGCGAGGTGCTGCTGCCCTCTGGCGGACGCTTGGTGTTTGACCAGACAGAAGCCCTCATGGCCATCGATATCAACTCGGGCAAAATTTCCGGCAAGGGCAACTTTGAGGCCATGGCTCACAAAACCAATATGGAAGCTGCGGAAGCCATTGCACGCCACCTCAAGCTGCGCGACATCGGCGGCCAGGTGGTTATCGACTTCATTGAAATGCGCGACAAAAAACATGTGCTTGAAGTGGAAAAAACCCTGCGCACAGCCATGAAGAACGACCGTGCCCGGCACGATGTTGCCCGCATGAGTTCCTTTGGCCTGCTGGAACTGGTGCGCCAGCGCACTGGCTCCTCGGCTTTGGCTATCTCGCTGGAGCCTTGCCCCGCCTGCGGCGGCACAGGCATGCGCCGCAATATTGAATGGCAGGCATTGCAGGCCCTGCGCGAACTGCGCCGCATGGTCAGCGCTGAACCCAAGGAAAAATGCGTATACCCGGCAAGCCCGGAACTGGCCCTCTATCTGCTGAACCACAAGCGCGACACCCTGCGCGAGATTGAGCAGGATTATGGTAAATGTCTGGAAATAATGGTTCGTCCTTAGAATACGGCATGGCAGCCGGGGAGCAAACCCCGGCTGCTTTTTCTGCACAGCACTCCCCCGCTGACTCCGCACCCGCAGGCTCTGCTCTGGCAGGCTCCATTGATGCTGCACCCGCAAATCCCTTGCCCGCCAACAGCCTGCTACTGCATGTCTGCTGCGGCCCGTGCGCCGTCATGCCCATCACGCGCCTGCTGGACGAAGGCTTTGCCGTAACCGCATGGTTCATGAATCCCAACATTCAGCCGCTGGCAGAATATCTGCGCCGCCGCGAGGCCGCCGGACAATGCGCCGAACGTCTGGGCGTGCCAATCATTTACGCCGATGAAACCTGGGACATCACCAACTGGCTGCGCGCTGTGGCGGGGCGCGACACGCCGCCCGCCCGTTGCGCCTATTGCTGCGAAAGCCGCATGCAGGCAGCGTTTGCCTTTGCGCGGCAGCAGGGCTTTGCCTGGGTGAGCAGCAGCCTGCTCTACTCGCGCTATCAGCCCCACGAGGTCATCAAGGCCGCAGGTGAGCAACTGGCGGCTCAGGAGGGCGCGCCGGGCTTTGCCTATCGCGACTTTCGCGCGGACTGGCAGGAAGGCATCGACCGCTCAAAGGCCATGGAGCTCTACCGCCAGCCCTACTGCGGCTGCGTTTACAGCGAGGCGGAGCGCTACCAGAAAAAACTTTTGCGGTGCATCAAGGGTTGAGCAAAAAAATTTTGCAATTTTCGCTTGACCTTGCCCCTGATTTTCCGTAAACACTTCCTTGCCTGAACGATCCCCGATAGCTCAATTGGCAGAGCGGGTGACTGTTAATCACTAGGTTGGCGGTTCAAGTCCGTCTCGGGGAGCCAAAAGAAATCAAGCCCTTACAGCTAATCACTGTGAGGGCTTTTTTCGTTGGGCTACCACCGGGCTACCACCACTGAAAAAGGGGTCGACACCAAAGACAGGGCAAGCCCTTTCCGGGGGCAGCATTTCCAACAGATTTCTAAACAATTCTACCGCTATTCGAGCACTACAAGCGTGCTGGAGGTGGAGGGATTGTCCCTCCCCCTAAAAAATCTTCCTGCATATCAAGACGAACGTTATTCTCCTGCATAAAACGTTGCTAGCTGTTCGAGCATGTCTTTTACAATTGACTCCTTATCTATGCACTTGTTATTCCCCTTACCTTTCCATACTTTGGCTGCAATAAAAGGAATTTTATTATCCCCAGCTATCTTCTTAAAGCCCATTAGATTTCGGCTTACAAAAGTTTCGCTATTACCTTTGTCTTTACTATGGTCCCACACTTCTGGATCTATCTCTGCCCATGTAAGGCCTTCAACCGCCAACATATACGCTTTCACTATCTTTAGATTCTCTTCATTGTCCTTATAAATTTCCTTCAATTCTTTACAACGATCTAGCATGTACTGTTTGGGGTCATCAGAGATGGATTTTTTCGCTACGTCATATTCGAGGACGGTACAAATCTCATTTTCATCAAACATCAGCCTCTCTAGGTAACTGAAAAATTCTTTCCGAACTTCTTCTTCATCTTCAAAAAAATGGAAACGCTTTTTGTATTCATCAAAATCAAAAATAAAAAAGTCCATCTCATGACTTAGTGGCTTTGAATACGACAAGTCTTCCTTGTTAAAATAATCAATAGCGCATTGGTGTAAATAAACACGATGGTATTCGCAGTCACGCAAATAGGAATCTTTTCTCTTTAGTTTGTATTCATCAACAACTTGTTTACATGTTCTATTTATAAATGGATCAATTTTTTCAACTTGTATTACATTACTGTCATATCGAGACAACACAAACTTATTGTTTCCAAAGCTGTCTTGCTCTTTTTCTATACACAACGTTGTTGCACAATTCTTTATGCATCCATTACCGTGCCCATTCAATTCAAGATATTCAAGATAGATCTCACCCTCCTCTTCCTTCACCTCAAAAAATACCTGCCCATTTCCATATAGCCTGACAACCTCACTACCGATGCCAGCAGGACGAGAGAGAGGATTAACCGTCAGGTTGTTGTAATAAATTACATACTCACTATCACAAAACTTAATCTGCATTTCCCTGATATTTTGCAGCCGTTGAGTTGTATTTTCTATTGAAGCCTTAAGAATTGCTTCCATAAATTTATTTTTATGGCGCGTACTGTTTTCCTGCTTACCGGAATAAGTAAGTTTTTTATCAACATATACACTAAAATCTTCAGTTGCCTTTTTACTGATTGCAATGATGCCAGTGGTCTTGTGTGGCGTTATAGTAAAGATTGTATTTCCAAAATACTTAAATTTTGTGTTGCACTGGCTCGAAGCCAAAATCTGATGCCAATTTTCAAAGCGGTAGGCTGCCAACCTCCCGGCGTGGCAAAGTTCTGCCAGCTTCAGCAGCGGAATGCTTAATTTTTCGCAAACCTGCCTCCCCGATAGACGTTTTGAAAGCCCCATCTCACTAGCTCCAAGCTGATGGTAAGTTCACTGCAAGCGATATTTCGCACAACACGCCGCAATAACACAATAAATTATTTAGACACCTCTTCAAATGAAAGTAAAATGACAGTGCTTTAACAAGCACCGGATGCTACTATGCAAGCAACATTGAAAGGAGGTGATGAAAATGTCTGTGGCAAATGTCCAATTAAGGCCAAATCAGTGGCTTACTGAAAAACAGGTTGAAGCCCTCACTGGCATAAGCAGATCGACTCTTCAGAAGCAACGGTTCAAAGGAACAGGTTTTCCATATGTAAAAATTGGCGCTCGTCTTGTCCGCTATTCCGAGGCAGAAGTCGTCAACTACATGCAATCGCGTCAGATCGCCCCCGATGCTTAGAACGTAGCGGCTCTCCCTCCCATCGGCAAGGGTCGGAATGAGAGTAAATTAAATAACACAGGCTAGAAGTCAAAAGAATTAAGCCCAAACTCTCTGCCAATTGAATAGACAACCTTGGAAAGGACGGCGAGCCAATGTCGCGTCGTTCCCGTGGTTATCAATAAGACTTCGGCTCTTGACAGACTTGCCACTCACTTTTTGCGGAAACGCCACCCCATAACCACCCCAGTAAAATTGGGAGTGCTATTTTGGAAAACTCAGATGTCAAATATGAAACCTACCGCACCGCTTAGCAAGAACATTGCTAGTGATCAAAGCTATGATACGAAAATGATGAACTCCGAGATGCGTGATGCGCTTTCCGAGTTTAAAGAAGAAGTACACAGCATATTGCAGCTTCCCCCTGAAGATATGGCTAAAATCGACCATATCGAATGTCGGCTGGACTGGAAGCCTGTGTTGACCACCCGCCTTTACCCCAAAAAATCCTAGATGATGAATGCCAGGAGAAGCAGGGTGACACCTGTTTCTCCTGGCACTGGAGGAAACAATGGCTTTTGATTATAGAGAGATGGTCAAGGAGGCGACTGAAACAGGCCAACCAGTCACCAGAGTTCGCCAGCTCGTTTGTCATGACAATATTCCTGCCTCGGTTGCCGGAAAAACTATTGATACCACGGCAACGGTTGTGCCTTCACACGACCATTCACAAAAACCTCCTTTTGACGTGCTTGACTATGCTAGGCGATGGAAGCTGCCGCCTTCCCATACCCTGCACACTGTTTCTGCAAACAAAAAAGACCATCCTTTCGAGATAACCCCGAAAAAGGTGGCTGAGATCGTACAGCAATTGGATCGCTCCGGCATTCCTGCATGCATGATGGACAGCCAGCAGGCTGCCTTCTATGTATCGCTGGTCGGCTACGAGTTTACTTCCCTGAACGGCTGGACGAAAATCAGAATCATCCGTGCCGTTGGCGGCAATGATGCTGATGCCAAGTTTTGGCAGTCTCATTCACGCTTGGAAGATTTCTTGCCGTGGGTCGTGAAAAAGCTGAATCGTGGCCCTGTAATTTCAGCCTTGGTTCTGGGAAAACTGATGTGTCTGAAGCCGGAATTTTGTTATAGCGCATTTCCTGAAGCCACCCAGCAGAGGGCTCAGTACTCGAAGGAAGCTCAAGTTGAGGATGCAACCCCGAAGGGCATCGTTGTGGGTGCCATCAACTTCAAACGTCTACATATGGACATTCAGCGGGATCTAGACGACTCCATAATGCAGGCGGTGTGCCATTACTCTGATGGTAAAAATGACATATTTGCTCTCGCAGTCCGCGTTACTGGCGAGCAGGGCAAAGATTCACTAAAGATTGGCATGAAAGCCTCCGTTGCGCATCTGCTGTCACGTGATATGATTGTTCGCCACCCCAAAGCCTCCGTGCTCATCTGCGTGGACATCAAAGTGGCTATTTCTTTTCGGGATGCAGCGCGTGAGGGACATGTTTTTGAACGAACTGGTGTGATTGTGTCGGGCTTTGCCGGTGGAGAAGAAACCCCAAAAGGCCTTCTGCTCAGTGATGTGGCTGGGCATTCCGTAACCATCGTATCCACTCCTGGGCAAAAAGGCTGGGATGGGGTTGACCTGCTGATCAAACGCTGCCTTGAGAATGGTGCTACTGACGTGAATGTTTATCCATGGCCCATAGTGCAAGGGGGTGTTCCGGATATTTCCTCATATAAGCCGGAAATGCAGGATAACGTGCTTGCCAAGACGACTAACCTTGACACGCTGGAATTGCCTTCACAACTGGTTGCCCGCATCAGGCGCGAGGCCATTCCGATTGAAGATATGGCATCATGGAAAAAGAACGTGCTGCTCCTTGAAAAAGCCCCTATATGCATAGAAGGAGAACAATCCTGCCAGACGGATTTTGAAATTGTCACGTTCGAGATGCTGCCCGATGTCGTTCCTAGAGAGGATGACGTCCCTGTGGCCGTGAGGCAAATGTTTACTCCGCAGTATACCACCTTGATTTGGGGGGCTTCAAATGCGGGAAAAAGCTGGCTGGGTATTGAACTGGCAACATCTTTGACCACGGGAACACCCTACCTCTATTTTACAGCCTCTGCTCCTTGTACGCTGTGCTATCTTGATGGCGAGGTCGGCTCTGACTTTAAGCCTAGGGTAAATCAGCTTCTGCAGGGGCGTGAAGAATTTCTTCCTCTTCTGAACAAAAACCTCTTTGTGATTTCTGCCAAGGGTGGGCTTAATATTCTTGACGGAGAAACGCAGAAAATCCTCATAGGCAAGCTGCAAAAATCTGGGGTCAAATGCATAGTCATCGACAATCTGCTTTCCCTCGCCCCGACAGCTTCAAAAAGTAATTCCACCCCGTTCTTTGATTTTATCCACAGGATAGAAAAGCTTGGTATTGGCGTCATTGTGCTGCACCATGCCGGTAAAACAGGCAAAGATTTCAAGGGGCCTGTAGATCTTGCCAGCCTGTGCCAGAATGTCATTCACCTTGAAGGCCGTGATCAGCTTGAAAAGGAAATAAGTAAAGACGATGAAGGCAATGATGAACCGTTAAGTCAGGATCTGACCGAGGCCCTTGAAGGCGATGGTCCTGTGGTACGAATGACCATTGAAAAATGCAAAATTGCCCCGGAGCTTGAACGCCGGAAGATGGTGTACAAACTGCCTGTTGGCGGAATCTGGGAATTTGTTGAAGGGGAGATGCCCACACCTACCAGAAAGAGTTCAGATTCTCCTATCGTTGAAGGTACACCAAAAAATTTCCCCGTTGATTCTACACCGTTGCCACCTGATGCCCAGAAGTTGCTTGATACCATGAATAAAGGCCAATCCTACAGCCGGAGCGATCTTGAAAAGATCACTGGGTTCACGACAAAAAAAACTCTCAATGTGCTGAAATCTCTGTTGGAAATCAACCGTGTTTCCCAAAAGGGAGAAGGCAAAAGCACCTATTACTTCAAATCATGACCATGTTATGGCGGCAGTAGTTTTGAGAAGTCGTTGGTGTCATAGCCGCATATACAACGAAAGTGCCTTCCATATGGGAGGCACTTTTGTTCTGTTGTGCCGGTTCAGGCCCAGTTGCGTTTCCAATGCTGTCCATGTCCATGTCATTTACTTTGCCATGTCCATGCCTTTTGCGCGCCTTTTTTGAGTACGATGCGTGTCCACAAACTGCGCCTTTTCAATATGTCGATAAATATCAACTTGATAAGCTAGTCAGATTTGCCTGAAAAACCATTACTGACAGAAAAGGCATAGCGGATAGTGAGTGGAGAAATTGGAGAGGTAGCCCTATATTAGTGGTCAGTCAGATGTGCCCCTCGTTTTGTTCTCGAAAAATTTCCCTCAGTGATCTGCACAAAACGATACCACCTACAACAAAGGCCAGGAAGCTATGCTCCATAGCATGGTTGCAATTGCACACTTTGTCGCAGTCACAACTTTGTCGCAATTTTGCACGCAAGTAAATTCAGCGCATTTCATGCGAAATCATCTTTGATAACTACGGTTATGCGCAAAAATAGACCCCGGTTATTGGTAGTAAGAAAGAATATAGATAATAGACCAATACTGTTCAATAGCATAGGCACAAGGCAATGACATGTAAAATAATACAACGACTGTAATACACATGAATACACTAAACTCACGGAGATAAATCAACATGCGCAGCAAGATAATCAAAGATACAAAGTACAGAGGTTATTCCCTTTTTGAATCAGAAAAGACTAAAGATGGCTTCTACAAGACAACAATCGACCAATTGATTGATATGGCAGAACGCATGGCAGCTAAACATTCTAAGGTGCTTGCAATCAGAATTGACGTCCATAGCCCTCAAGGCTCAGACACCTATTTGACTAGCAGAGATATTACAAGAATCATTGAAAACACGAAGAGAAACATCAATAATCGGCACAAGCATGGAAAGAATGTTCCCGATATTCAATCTATCTGGACCCAGGAACAAACGTGTATGTCTGAGCACCCTCACTATCACCTTCAAATTTCGTGCAATGGTAATGCCATCAAGAATGGCTACGGCATTTTCCATGAGTTAAACAACCAAGTCAGTAGGCACCTTAAAACTGACGACGGTAAGAACAATCAGGGCCTCGTCCACTATTGCGAAAGCAACAAGGGTGCTGGCTTGTTCATAGACCGCAATTCCCCTGACTTCGAAAGCCAGCGGGATGAGGCCGTTCGCATGGGCAGTTATATTGCGAAGTGTTCAGGCAAAGAATCTCTTCCTAAAGGTAGCCGGGTTTCGTCCTCTTCGTTGAAAGGCCTGGGCTCGCGCAACTTGCAGCAAAACAACGTCGGTGTAGCTTCCCCTCCGCAAGAAACAGAAACAGCAGAACATTTCATCGACGACCGGTTTCGTAATGATCACCACCGTCAGCACGACATCTCCAATGTACCTTCGTCTGCTCCAGTTTCAAAAAGCACTGACGACGAAAGTGCGATTGAAGAGATGCTTAAACGCGATTGGGAGCTTTACCGGGACAGTGACCGCGATGCTTGAGCCAACTCGTTACATAGCGGCAAAGGGCTATATTTTCAGCGCTGCCGTACTAATACTATGCATTCCTTCCGCTACCATTATCGGCCCACAGCACATCGCAAGAGGTACCCATGCAACAAAAATCCCCACACATCGATTCAGTATTTACCCAAGGCTTCGTTACGGAAGACTTTTTCAAAGCTCTTGAACGCGAGCTGCCCCCTATGGTCTCGCGGGCTGAAGCATCACGTGCCACTGGCGGGCTTATCTCTGCCAAAACGCTCAGCAACAACGACGCCCTTCATATCGGTCCATGTGGAAAGATACGGGTTGGTTCCAAGGTTGGCTATACACGTGAATCGTTTATCGCCTATCTGCGAAGCAAACTGAAAACATACACGCTGCAATAGCCCCCAGAGGGGTATCGCCATACAGCGATACCCCTCTGCTAAACAAGCTTAATGCACATACGGAAAGGATTCGACAATAAGCAGCCTTAACAGACCTATTCAAACCGATGAGAAAGGCGCTGGATATGTTGAAAGAGCATCTGCTGCGCATCCTGCGCAGATGAGAGTCCATATTGCCGAACGCCAAGCTCGGAGGGCTCAATAGCCTTTTCCAGGCCGCCCGTTCACTAGCCAGGGGCATCGCAACGTAAAAGCATTTATCCCTCTATCTATCTGATCGGCGCTTCCATCAAGGAGCTACTAGTCACATAAGAAATACATAGTCAATGTCGAAGCCACAGACTTTTTGTTTCCCCATTGTGTTTTGCACATAAATGGTGTAAACTAAAGCCTTCATAGATGAAATATTTGCGAGGTCAGTCATGTATCACCACATGTTGCACATTTTTCTGCACTGTACTGATGCATTGCTTGAGTCCTCGTTGCGTCGTGCCAGCGCGCATCCCGGCTTTACTCACGTCATAACAGCCGCCTGCGAATCCAAATGCGGGCAGGACGCGACGGCCTTGCCCAACCTCGCTGAGGCCGACATCGTGCTGCTTGATGGGACAGCTCTTGCACAGTTGCCTGCCATGCGCAAAGCCGCAAAAAGCGGTGCGCAGTTTATTCTTGTGGATGACGGGGCAAGGGAGCCGACAGTAGAACTATTGTCCCTGCTTGATCATCTCTGGCCTGTATCAGCCAGTGCCAGTCGGTATGACTTCTACGTGGCGCGGCTGCTGGATGCCGTACGGCAGCGCAGAGAGCACGAACTCACCACCCAGCACTTTGAAACAATCATAAACCTGACTAGCGACCTTGTATGGGTCAAGGACGCCAAGGGCTCACACGTCAAGGTGAACAAGGCTTTTTGCCGCCTTGTGGGCAAAAGCCGTCAGCTTGTTGAGGGACGCGGCCACTATTTTATCTGGGATCTTGAGCCGGAAGAATACGCTCAGGGCGAATTTGTCTGTCTTGAAACAGACCAGATTGTTATGAATTCGGGCGAGCCGGGCGAGTTTGACGAGGTGATCAAGGCCCCACAGGGAATGCGCCAGTTCAAAACTCGCAAGGCACCGCTCTTCAATGCAGATGGCAGTATCATGGGAACCGTGGGCATTGCCCATGATGTGACAGACCTTGCAAACATGACGGCAGAGCTTGATCTTGTACTGCAAAGCATTCCGTATCCGGTCATGATTCTTGACTCAAACAAGCATATCGTCAATTTCAACGATCGGTTCAAAAAACTCTTTGGCATTGGCTCCACCGACTACATTGCTGGTGAGTCGCGCGATGTTCTGCGTCAGCGCGCAGTGGAACGCCTGGGGTTTTCCCGCAACGGCAGGCATGTGGTCATGCGCTCAGTCGTAGACGGTCTCGAAAAGCACATTGATATGTACGAAAGCGAGATTTTAGATATTTTTAAAAATGTTATAGGTATGATCTGCATTTATCGCGATGTGACCCGGCAGCTACAGATTGAACGACGCCTTACGCTGCGGGCAAATACGGACGACCTCACTGAACTTTTCAACCGTCACTATTTTTTCAGGAGCATTCCGGCCACGCTGTCTGCAGGCGCGGGGTTGGCCTATATTGATCTGGATAACTTCAAGCACGTTAACGATAAATTTGGCCATCATGCGGGCGACAAGGCCCTGATCCTTACGGCCCAGATCTTGCGAAAACACCTACGCGACGCGGTGATCGCGCGCTTGGGCGGCGATGAATTTGCGGCCTTTTTTCCCGAGTCATGTTCCAAGGCTCTTTTGCGCAATTGCGCCGAGGAACTTCTGGTCGCCATGGACGAAGCGTTTGACGGCCACGAGGCCTTTGCCGGACTTTCGGCCAGCATTGGCATCACGCTGGCAGAGCAGCCGGGCCTTGCGCGCGATGACCTGGTGCGACAGGGCGATGTGGCCATGTATGAGGCAAAACGTCTTGGTAAAAGGCGCTACTGTGTATACTCCGCAAGTCTTGAATAAACTGGCAGACCCGGCCCCATCGGCAGACGTATCTGTCATAAATGGGGCAGGCCATGCGTTTTCCAGCATTCGAGCTTGAAGTCTTTTTGGGCAGGTACGAGTCCCCCCCTACCTGCTCGCCCAGTCAGATTGCGAGGCCATGAGCATTAACGCTTTTTTGCGTTTCGAACCTGACTCAGCCTCAGCGCATCACGATTTTTTGAATACCAGCCTCGGATACGGCGAAAACAACGGCAGGCCAGATCTTCGGTGTGCCCTGCCGACCTGTACACCGGCATGGCCGATGAAAACTCCCCCAACAGGCATGCCTTTTAATGAGGGGCGCAGTATTATTTGACAATGAGCAGTCCTAACAAACCACACAAAGCATCCCCTCAATTGTTATCCTACGTGTTCAGCCTGGCTGTGCAGTATGGTGTTGACGCAGAAGCATTATCGTCGATGCATTTCAGCAAAGACATGGCTGATCTGTCTGAGATCGAAGCAGGTGCCCTTATTGAAATAATCAAGAGCGACGATGTGACCTACAGTGCAGAAGAACCCCTTGCTGAATGCCATTGGTAGATGTCTAACGAAATAGGAAATTCTCATGCTGCAGGAAAATGGGGGGGATGGTCAGCCGTCAAATTGAGAATTCTTGCCCATCATCTAGCTTGGCAATGTTAGGGAAGCCATCCATACCCGGTATCCAGGCTGTCCCATGCACGGGTAACAACACTTTGGCGTTCATCTTCTGCGCGAATTCTTTAAGGTCCGCAGTTGAGGCATGACCGCTGGTGTGCAAATGGGTGGAAGGCGTACCAAAACCATCAAACCATGCCTTAACTCCTTGCCCTGGTGCTTTTTCAAGATACCCGCCCCACATGGACCACACCCAGGCATCGTTAGCATCCGGGATCACGCCTTTGCGCTCGTAATCGCCTAAAAGCGAATGTCGTGTCATGACAATCCATTGCCCAGGCGTCTCAACAAGCCTTTGGGCGGACATGCCATACTTGACCATACGTTTCGTCACATCTTCACGCCCTTTTCGCCGATAGAATTCAGACAGTCTGCTGGTGATAACTACCTTGAGGTTTGGCCATCCAGGCTGGGGGATTTTTGCATGCTCGCCAAGCATTTCGAGTACTTCTGCTGTGTAGAGATCGACTACAAGCGTGCGGCCTGTCTTCTTGCAAGCACGATAGAGCGAGACGGTTCGGTCAAGATTTTGCGCGGACCATGCAACGAACACTCTACCCGTGGTTTTTTGAAAAAGGTCAACGAACTGCTCCTCAAGGGCTGATTCACTTATGCAGGGCTTATCACTACCGAGGTTTGTCCCCTCCATGATGAGCGCATCAAGTTTCTTTGGGGGTAACGACATCATACGCTCAACCAGCACCTTCTTGCGACCGTGCGCTCGAAAATCTCCAGAGTAGAGGATCTTCTTTCCAGCTATTTCGACCTGAATCATGTAGGCATCGAACGCGGAATGGTCTGTCAGCATAGGCGTTATACGAAACGGCCCAGCCTGAAATGGGCTACCGCTGAGCCATGGCGAGATCGAGCGGGTGATTGGTTCGTGTATGATCTCAGAGGTCAGTTTGATGAGCTTAGCAGCGGCTTTTCCAGAAAAGACCGGCCACGAGGTTGGCAGCTGTTGGAGAAGTCCATAGTGATCTTGATGCGGATGAGAGAGCAGAACCCCTTCAACAGGTTTCGAAAGATCAAGGCTGGCTGGGAGCTGTGGCTCTAAACCTTCTGGTACGTCCAAGGGCCTGCCAGCATCGAGAATAAGGCGAGCCCCATCTCCATTGGTGATCTCGATGCAATTGCCACCAATCTCTGAAGCCGCACGATGAATGGTTATGCGAACGTCGCTCATGCGATGTTCTCAGGTAGGCGACGCTGATGGGCGTCAGATACTTCAAAATAGATGGGGTCGATTCCGTGCTGCTTGAGCTTTGCTTCGTGCGTAGACCAATTCGCTCGTTCACCATTTGCGGAGTCATTCAAGATGACCAGGTGCAAGCCCGGATGGATGGTGAGATCTGATGTCCCTTTCGCAGCACGGGTGACAGCTTCCGGTAGAACAACACCGGGGTGACCGCATCGTTCCGCCATGCCCTTGAACTGCACTAGGAGCTTACAAGTTTCGCAGTATGCGGTTTTGACATGTTCACGATGGGTCTGCACATTGAGAAAGTCTTTATAGCTCTGTATTTGCCGTAGAACTTTAGGTTCAGTTTCAGAGACGAGACGAGCGTCGCTCAAGAGTTTTGCTTCCCAGCAGGTAATACGAGCCTCACAAGATTTGTGCGTTAGTGTAACAAAATCCATCCGCAGGGCTGAGGTACGCTCTCCCCATGCTGTCAAAGCCATTTCAACATCAATAACGGATTCATTGGCCGCCACAATTTCATCTACAAAACGCTTTTCATTGTGTGTGTATTGGGAAGCTCGGTCTATCCATTCATGCATAGTGCGCACCCCATTATAAGGCAGTACCATGTCACTGTGTGGTAGGGAAATCTGATTTCCTACCAATTTTGCATGATCTTGGACCGGTTGTCCCTCGGCCACATATTTTACATGGGTTTCTATGCGTGGAACTCCACCGTGGCCGAAGCACACTTTGGCGATCGACTGTCCATGGAAGTAAAAATTCAAATAGCCGTCGCGAATGGCTAGGCGAAGGCCATCCTTTCCGCAGGGCTGGCCGCTGGGACGCCAGAGTGAAAGTAAATCTTTCCACCAGTTTTCACCGGCATCGTTCGCCATTGCATGGAGAGCCTTTAACCCTGCAGTGGAGATGCGTCTTTTGAAAATGCTCATCTTTGTTCCCCTCTATCCTTATGCAAGTGCACTGGTTGCATGAGATCAAGTTCGTTGCAGGTTAAAAGCGCTGTTCAATCCCCCCCACCGCTACTAGCGTCGACAATCTCAAGCCAAACAGTGGGTTGGGTTCATATTCAGCCAAGACCCTAACCTCCGAAGTGATCCATCCACTCGAAAGCGTATCCCGATCACTTTCGCGCAGAGGCCGGAGGCACTCCACAATCCGTTGGTGATCAGTGTGAAGCTCCCTCAAGCCTGAAAGCCTAGGTAGATGCCGAAGAAATCACCCGTGAGTATGTATGCGCTTTCATTGCATACCCTACCCGAGGCTCGAAGTACAAGCTCTGAGCAGCCGCGATGCAGTATGCCGTAGGTGGAATTCTGCAGCGGCCACATTCCCGAGTCAGGCATAGCAGCCAGCTGGATAATTGAGATATGTAGCAGAGAGGGCCGGGGAAATCCCCGGCCCTCTCTATTCTGGCAGGCTACTTTCTGATGAACAAGGACAAGCCTTCACTGATTGGCAAGCAAAATCCAGAGCACGGTACCGCGAAGCCAACTTGACCAATAGAACCAAATTCAGCACTTATTTGGCTAAAGGAGCGTGAATATGCAACGCAGCACAGCAGTACGCCCAATTAGTGCGGTCAAGGCGCACCTTGCAGAAATTATTCGCACTTTCAAAGAAAAAGCTGCGCCGCCCGTTGTAATCACCCAGAATGGCGAGGCTAAGGCCGTGCTGGGCATTCATGAATCAGAGCGCATGCAGGAAACGCTTGCCATGCTCAAAGCTCTCAGCCTTTCCGGCAAGAGCTTTGAGGCGGGCAAGGGACGCCCCGCTCGAGAAGTTTTCACAAACCTACGGGGCATGGCTGAACGATAATTCTTTCCGCTGGAACGCCCTATCGGCAAGCCTTGCTCTGCCTCTAGGGCGAGCAAGACTTGTTATACCAACACCTGTACCGAGGCCAATGCCGGACAGGATTATCCTGACACTTTCTGACAAGTTAAGCGGGACATCTGTTTTCTGGCCAGCCGCTGCATGACAGTACCCCCCGAACTTGAATTAGTAATCATCGCCCGCTATCTTGAAAGACATGTCCAACCAGAGACGCATTATCTATAAAGCACTTGAGGCCGTTGTGCATGCTCATTGAGTGCTCGACTTCCGACGGGGTGTTGCTGGATGATTTACACAAACAATGCTGCGAGTTAACGTTTTGCTATTGGCTTTAGCCCCGTAGTTTGCGTTTAACAAAGAGTTGCGCCATGATAAGGAGACTCTAGTGCCCAATACTTATGATTTTAGTGCCAGAATAGTTTCGAAAAAGTATGTCTTCGTGTAGTTTAATGGGGATCTCTGACTTACAAGTGGTGAATGCTGTGGGTCAGGTCAAGTCCATCTGCTTTCTTTTTTACTTCTGGCGAGCTATGAACTACTTCCAATCCTCACGAGGAGCTTCAAAACTGCCCGATATGAAAGGTTCTGTTTGCAAATCGATATTAGTAAATATATTTTTGGACAGCGGTAACACCAACGCAAACGGATCGATAAGCAAAATGCCTGATCATCGCATGGGCATCCATGAAAGTTCAAGAAAGATGATATAGACAAGTGCTTAGCTGTAAGTAGTCACATTGATCACCATATAAAATATTGTTGATAAAGAATGAACAACGACAGATACAACATGTCATTTACAGCTGGAAGCCTCTTTCACGGTGAATCTGTAAATATTGCGAAACTCTATCTTGACCATGGCGATTGGAATGTAGTTCGAGATATGGTCATCGCAGATAATTTATTACAAGCTAGAACTCTAAGCACACTCAAGCGTGTTTGCCGTGAGGTTCTTTCTCGGATACAGACGCTGAGCTATGATACTCTTGAATTTTTTGTTGAAGGTAACAGTCAAGAGCAAGGCTATCTTTTGTGGCTTGCCATTTGTCGTCGTTACAATTTCATCGCTGATTTTGCTGTAGAAGTGCTTCGGGAACGTTACATTAGTCTGAAAACTGATGTAACCTATGATGATTTTGATTCTTTCTTCAACCGGAAGTCCGAATGGCATTGTGAGCTTGATGATCTTACTCAAACAACCCGTGAAAAGCTGCGGCAAATCTTGTTCAAGATGCTTCGGCAGGCCGACCTCTTAGCGGTCAATAATACAATAAATGCAGCCATGCTTAGCCCTAGATTACTAGAATTGATCCTGCAAGGGGATCGCAGAGATCTCTTATATTTTCCGGTAAACGAATCCTATCTGCGGAGGATAGCGCGTTGACAGCAGATCTAGCCAGAATGCCTATGCAAGACAGATTTCAACATCTTTTTTCTGTGATATCTGGGCAGCGTTTTCTCAATAAACAAGGCCTCGGTAATGAGATCCCATTCTTTATCTGCCCATTTATACCTGAAGAGTCCAATGAAATGGAACGACTTCGAAACCAACTCATC
The DNA here is from genome assembly GCF_024460775.1 of Desulfovibrio desulfuricans. Taxonomy (NCBI): domain Bacteria; kingdom Pseudomonadati; phylum Thermodesulfobacteriota; class Desulfovibrionia; order Desulfovibrionales; family Desulfovibrionaceae; genus Desulfovibrio; species Desulfovibrio desulfuricans. The sequence goes on from NZ_JANFYZ010000007.1 coordinate 24,761, forward strand.
AATCGCCTAGCGCAAGTAGGGGTCAGAGTCCTTGAGATCAACCTGTATGACCTTTCAATAGGCATACTCAAAGCTGAAGGTGACTTTGAATGGTTGATTCAAAATGAGTCTCGCTTGGAAAAATCCAAGCTTCAGGAAGAACTTCAAGGTATTTTGGATATCGAAACTGTTATGGTGCCCGCCATCGCAGAGAAAATTGCATCCACTGATTTTGACGTGCTTTTTCTTTCTGGAATAGGCGAGGTTTTTCCCTATATCCGATCACATAACGTTTTGAATAACTTACAGAGTACGGCGAAAGAGCAACCGACTGTCCTCTTTTTTCCAGGAGCCTATAGTCATTCCCTTGAATCTGGAGCGTCTCTCGATTTATTCGGCAGACTACGTGACGACAAGTACTACCGAGCGTTTAACATCTTTCACTGCGAAGTATAAACGAGGGATGCGTAATGAATCTTGGAAACATTTTTGCGAAGCCAGTTGACCGTCCAATCGAAGGGGTCATCAAAGCTGATGATGAAGCCAGTCTCCGTTTAGAAGTTGAAGAATATGTCCTGACTAACGAGGTTGAAAAGCAACTCGAATCCTTTCTAGGAGCCTATAACCACTACGAAGGTGCTAATGGTGTATGGGTTTCCGGCTTCTTTGGGTCAGGTAAATCACATCTATTGAAAATTTTGGCAATGTTACTTGAAAACCGGCAGATCGACGGAGTCTCTACACTTGACTTGTTTCTTCCCAAGTGCGGTGACAACGAAATTCTGCGTGGTGATCTCAAGAGAACGGCTAACATCCCTTCGAAAAGCATTCTGTTCAATATTGATCAAAAAGCAGATGTGATCAGCAAAGCTCAGCTTGATGCGCTTCTTGCAGTTTTCGTCAAAGTATTCGATGAGATGTGCGGGTATTACGGCAAGCAAGCGTACATCGCACAGTTTGAGCGCTCACTAGACCATGAGGGCCTGCTCGAGGCATTTTGCTTGGAGTTTGAAAAGGAGGCCAAGAATTCGTGGGAATGGGGGCGTAGTCGACCAACCCGCGTAGCAGATCAAATTGACAATGCTTATAATAAGATTACTGGTCAAAATCAAAAAGATGTACTTGATAAGCATCGGCAAGATTATCGTCTTTCTATAGAAGATTTCGCCGAGCAAGTGTATGCCTATATCAAACGGCAATCTCCCAATTTTCGCTTAAACTTCTTTGTTGATGAAGTTGGTCAGTACATTGCTGAAAATGTTAAGCTGATGACCAATCTCCAGACTATCGCCGAGACATTGGCCACAAAATGCCGAGGACGCGCATGGGTCATCGTTACCGCCCAGGAAGACATGGGGACGGTTGTCGGCGAGATGGGCAAACAGCAAGGCAACGACTTCTCCAAGATTCAGGCGCGATTTGCTAACCGCATGAAGCTGACCAGCGCCGACGTGGCGGAAGTTATACAAAAGCGTCTGCTTATGAAAACTGATGAAGGCGTTCGTCTGCTCTCAGACATTTTTTACACGCAGTCCAACAATTTTAAGACTCTGTTCGATTTTGCCGACGGCTCGCAAACCTACAGGAACTATCAGGATCAGGATCACTTTATCCACTGCTATCCGTTCATTCCGTACCAGTTCGCGCTGTTCCAGTCGGCTATTCAGAATCTGTCGCAGCATAATGCCTTTGAGGGCAAGCACAGCTCAGTAGGTGAACGCTCCATGCTCGGTGTGTTCCAGCAAGTTGCGATTCAGATCGGGGGGCATGAAATTGGTCAGCTGGCGACCTTCGACCTAATGTTTGAGGGCATCCGCACCGCGTTGAAGTCCAATATTCAGCGGGCCATCATCCAGGCTGAAAACCATCTGGATGGCCCCTTTGCGATCCGGCTGTTGAAAACGCTCTTCTTGGTCAAATACGTCAAGGAATTCAAGCCGACCCTTCGCAACCTGTGTGTCCTGATGCTGGACGGATTCAATCAGGATCTACCTGCTCTTCGGAAAAAAGTCGAAGAAGCCCTCAGCCTTCTCGAACAGCAAACCTACGTGCAGCGCAATGGCGAACAGTATGAATACCTGACCGACGAGGAAAAGGACGTCGAACAGGAAATCAAGAATACCGAGGTTGAGTCGTCAGACATTGCCGCCGAACTTGAGAAGATCGTTTTCGACCACGTCATCAAGCATAGGAAGATCCGCTACGACGAGAATGGCCAGGATTACCCATTTTCCAGAAAACTCGATGACCGACTGCACGGGCGGGAGTACGAGTTGACCATTCATGTCATCAGTCCGTTCCATGAAAACGCCGAAAACGAGTCCATCCTGCGGATGCAGAGCATGGGGCGAGACGAACTGCTAGTCCTGATGCCAGCAGATGAACGGCTTGTTCGCGACATACTCATGTACAAACGGACGGAGAAATACATCCGTCAGAATATCTCGATCACGCAACAGGAGGCCGTCAAACGCATCCTGACAGACAAGGGCTTCCAGAACCGGGAACGGTATGCCGAACTACAGCAGCTTGTTCAAAGCTTGCTGAGCAAAGCCAAGTTGGTGGTGGCAGGAGGTGACATTGAGATCGGTTCCGAAGATGCACAGACCCGTGTGCTACGCGGATTCCACGAGCTTATTTCCCGCACCTATCCGAACCTTCGCATGTTGCGCGGTGCCACCTATGCCGAAAATGACATCGCTAAATTTCTCAAACATTCGCAGCAGGGGTTGTTCGGCAACGATGCCACCTCACTGGCCGAGTCCGAGCAGGAGCTTCTTGCGTTCATCCATAGCAACGATCGGGGTGGCGTGCGCACCACGCTAAAGAACCTGCTGGAGAAATTCGAGCGCAAACCATACGGCTGGTACTACGCCGCCGTGCTTTGCACTTTGGCTAAACTGTGCGCACGCGGCAAGGTTGAAGTTCGCACCGACGGCAATCTTCTGGAAGAGGGCGAAATTGAACGGGCACTACGAAACACCCATGGCCACGGCAATGTAGTGCTGGAACCCCAGGTCGAATTTACTGCATCGCAGGTCCGCGCCCTCAAGGAATTCTTTGAGGACTTCTTTGATGCCCCGCCACGCTTCAGTGAAGCGAAGGTGCTTGGCAAGGAGACCGGAACCGCTCTTCAAGAACTCATCCATCAGCTAAATCCGCTGGAGGCCCAGGCATCCCAGTATCCTTTTCTGAAGGCGCTGACTCCGGTAATTGAGAAGCTCAAGGGGCTAACCGGTAAGCCATACACCTGGTATCTGACCGAACTCACCCGCCAGGAAGATGCACTGCTCAATATGAAGGAAAGTGTCATCGATCCTGTCCGGAAGTTTATGAGCGGCCCGCAGAAAGGCATTTTCGATAACGCCCGCAAGTTCGTTCAAACCCAGGAGCCCAACTTCGCCTACATCGAAGGCGACGAAGCCGCACAGGTGGTCGCTTGTTTGACCGATCCGAAATGCTTCAAGGGCAACCGCATGCCGCAGGTGAAGACGCAAGTCGAAATCCTGCAGGGGAAGGTCACTGCCCAGATCGAGGCCGAGATTGCCAAGGCCAAGGAAAGGGTCGACGCCCTCAAAGGCCGCCTCTGCGGAATGGCTGAATTCAGCGTACTGAACGGTGAGCAGCAGGAGCAGGTCACCCGCCCGTTTAACGAATTCAACTCAGGCCTTGAGCGTCAGCAACTGATCGCCGTCATCCGCGACAACCTGCGCCGGTTTGAGGAAAGCGACTACCAGCGGCTGCTTTCGCATATGACCTCTTGGGCGCAACCGGCACTAACCCCCGAGCCTGAGCCGCAACCCGGCCACGCAGCTACGCCGGATGCAGGTACGAAGCCCACGCCACCGGCTAAACCGGAACCACGCATTGAATACGTGCCGAGCCGCTCGTTGAAGGTCTCTTTCGACAAGGCCTGGCTGGCCGACGAGACCGACGTGGAACGCTACCTGAAATCCATGCGCGAGGCGCTGCTGGATGAAATCCGCAAAGGGAAAAGGATTCAGATTTGATGAACTGCGGAACTCACGAACAGCTCGAAATGTAAGCGCAAAACCATTTTCCCGGCGGCGGGAAAATGGTTGGAGAGAATACCCATGGATAAGCTCATCGTTCAAAAGCTACACAACCGATTTGATTCATTGAGCCATGCAGTACCGGACAAGAATGTGGAATTCTGGTTTGCCCGGGAACTTCAGGAGCCCCTTGGTTATGCCAAGTGGGAGCGTTTTAAGGATACGATTCAGCGGGCTATTACTTCATGCGAAACAACGGGGTACGACCCGAACAACCATTTTCGTGGCGTCACGAAAGTAGTCAAACTGGGCAGCGGAGCTGAGCGGGCTATAGAGGATTTCATGCTCACTCGCTACGCTTGCTACCTGATCGCCCAAAATGGTGACCCGCGCAAGGAACCCATCGCTTTTGCCCAGAGCTACTTTGCCATTCAGACCCGCAAGCAAGAGTTGATCGAAGACCGGATGCGCCTACAAGCCCGGCTTGATGCACGGGAACGTCTACGGGAATCGGAAAAGACCCTTTCCCAGAATATTTACGAGCGCGGTGTCGATGATGCAGGATTCGGACGCATCCGGTCTAAAGGGGATGCCGCTTTGTTCGGCGGCCATACCACACAAGTGATGAAGGACAAATATGGCATCACCAAAACCCGCCCGCTGGCTGACTTTCTACCAACCCTGACCATCGCAGCTAAAAATCTGGCAACGGAAATGACCAACCACAATGTGCAGCAGGAAGATTTGCAAGGCGAACACGCGATTACCCGTGAGCATGTGCAGAATAATGTCAGTGTGCGCGACATGCTCGGCCAGCGAGGTATCAAACCCGAGAAGCTTCCACCGGAAGAGGACATCAAGAAGTTGGAGCGGCGGGTAAAATCCGATGAAAAGAAACTTGAAAAACGCTCTGGCCGACTGCCCGAATCGAAGAGCGAATAATGGAAACACTAAAATTAAAGCGCTTCGCCCAATATGCTCGACGCTCTCTGCTGGAGCAGGTCTCCGTCAAGCTGAAACTGGTGCTGGCGGCAGAGAGCTCAGCACGTCGTGAGCATGCGGCGGCGGTTAAAAAACTGGAAGAAGCAATCCAGAAAACCGATAAGGAACAGGTCATTGAGCGGGTGGCATACATCTGGTTCAACCGCTTCTGCGCCCTGCGCTTCATGGACGTGAACCGCTATAACCGGGTCAATATTGTCTCTCCAGCAGACCCTGGGCAGTTCCAGCCCGAAATTCTGGCCGAAGCTAAGATGGGGCATATCGATGAAGAAATGGTGCCGGACAAGACCCGTCAACAAATCTTCGCACTGCTCGACGGCAAAGCATCCAGCAATGATCCGCAGGGGGAAGCCTACCGTATGCTGGTAGTGGCCGCCTGCAACTTCTGGAATAAGGCCATGCCTTTCCTGTTCCAGCGCATCGACGACTACACCGAACTGCTGATGCCCGATGACCTGCTCTCGGGCAACTCCATCCTCGCCTATACCCGCGAGGCGATGACGCCGGATGCCTGCGAGGATGTCGAGGTGATCGGCTGGCTCTACCAGTTCTACATCTCCGAGAAGAAGGACGAGGTGTTTGACGGCCTGAAGAAGAACAAAAAGATCACGCCCGAGAACATCCCTGCCGCCACCCAGCTCTTCACCCCGCACTGGATCGTCCGCTATCTGGTGGAGAACTCCCTCGGCCGCCTGTGGCTGCTCAATCGTCCCAGCTCGAAGCTCGCCCTGCAGATGGACTACTACATCCAGCCAGAACAGGCCGAGACCGACTTCCTGCGCATCGCCAAGCCGGAAGAGATCAAGATCTGCGACCCAGCCTGCGGGTCCGGTCACATGCTGACCTATGCCTTTGACCTGCTCTATGCCATCTACGAGGAGGAAGGCTATGAACCCGCAGAGATCCCGGAAAAGATCCTTACCAATAACCTCTACGGTATCGAGATCGACGAACGCGCCGGGGAGCTGGCCGCCTTTGCCCTGACCATGAAGGCCCGCTCAAAGCAGCGCCGATTCCTCAACAAGGGCGTAAAACCGAACATCTGCGTGCTGGAAAATGTGCACTTCGACGGCAATGAGTTGAAGGACTACATGGACTATGTCGGCCGCGACCTGTTCACCGCGCCGCTGCAAACCACCCTGCGCCAGTTCGAAGAGGCCGACAACTTCGGTTCCCTGATCCGTCCCGATATCACCGACGTGGACGGCATGCTCAGGATTCTTGAGTCAAAAAACGTCTCCGGCCAGCTGTTTATCAGCATGACCCATCAGAAGGTGCTGCAAGCCCTGCGGCAGGCCGATTACCTGAGTCCCAAATACCACGTGGTGATTGCCAATCCGCCGTATATGGGTGGCAAGGGGATGAATGGGCGGTTAGGTGCTTGGGCAAAAGACAATTACCCGAACAGCAAGTCTGATCTTTTTGCCATGTTTATCGAGCGTAATCTCGACCTTGCTCAGAAGCACGGAACGATTGCGATGATAACCATGCAGAGCTGGATGTTCTTGTTGTCCTTTGAGGTGCTACGATTAAAAGTTTTAGATCAAAACACCTTGCTTTCAATGGCTCATTTGGGCGCTAGAGCATTTGACAGCATCGGCGGAGAGGTCGTATCAACAACCGCCTTCGTTGCAAGAAATTCAATGGTCCAGGATTTTGAGGGGTCTTATGTAAGACTTGTGGATGGAAAATCTGAAACCGAAAAGCGGGAAGCCCTTCTTCAGGCAGCCAAAAATCCTGATTGCGATTGGTCTTTTAAAACTTCTGCAAAGACCTTTCAAAAAATTCCCAGCAGCCCTATTGCTTATTGGGTCAGCGAAGGAATGGCCGACTGCTATGTTAGAGGGGAGCTTCTTTCGACAGTTGCCCCAGCAAAACTAGGGATGAGAACCGGTAATAATTCTAAATGGTTACGTCTGTGGCATGAAATCTCCGACGATTTAACAAATGTCTCTGCTACGAGTTCAGAGGATGCCAAGGAATCCTGTAAAAAATGGTTCCCATATAACAAAGGCGGTGAATTTCGAAGGTGGTATGGAAACAATGACTACATGGTTTTCTGGGAAAACGATGGCTATGAAATAAAATGCGAAACGCTGGAAAAATATCCTCAGCTTTCTTGGGATAATCTCGGATGGAAAATCACCAATGAGGCAGATTTCTTCAAGCCCTCCTTAACCTGGTCATTTGTTAGCTCTTCTAATTTCGGCGTTCGAGCTAGTCTGGGAGGAGCATTGTTTGATGTTGGCGGGTCGAGTGCATTTCCTAAACCCAATCAGTATTGGGTAATTGCAGGTTTTCTCTGCTCCTGTCTTTCTTTTGAGTTTTTGAAGCTTTCAAATCCAACTCTTAATTTTCAAGTTGCCAATATAAATTCCTTGCCGTGGTGTGGCGCAGGGGGCAGAGAGAGCGAACTTAATATCGTCGTTAAACGATTGGTAGATATTGGAAGGTCAGACTGGGACTCCTACGAAACCTCATGGGACTTCACCAGCCTGCCTTTGCTGAACCCCGACTACCGCCAGTCAGCCCTGAAGGCCACCTACCAGAAGCTCCGTGCCCACTGGCAGGAAATGACACTGGAGATGCAGCGGCTGGAGAAAGAGAACAACCACATCTTCATCGAGGCCTACGGCCTTAAGGATGAGCTGAATGAAAAAGTTGACCTCAGCGATATCACGCTGACCTGCAACCCGCACTACCGCTACGGCAACGACAAGTGTGAAGACGAGCTGGAGGCGCTGCTGCTGGCCGACACCATGCGCGAGCTGGTTTCCTATGCGGTAGGCTGCATGTTCGGTCGCTATGCACTGGACAAGCCGGGGTTGATCCTGGCCAACCAGGGCGAGACCATCGAGGACTACCTGAAGCGGGTTCCTGAGCCCAGCTTCCCGGCCGATGACGACAACGTCATCCCCATGCTCGACGGCGACTGGTTCACCGACGACATCGCCGAGCGCTTCCGCAAGTTCCTGCGCGTGGCCTTTGGCGAAGAGCACTACGAGGTCAACCTTCGCTTCGTCGAACAGGCGCTGAACCTCAAGGGCAAGCGCAACTACAGCATCCGCGATTACTTCCTCGGCGAGTTCTACACCGACCATGTGAAACGCTACAAGAAGCGGCCCATCTACTGGCTGTTCTCCAGCCCTAAGGGCAGCTTCAACGCGCTGATCTACATGCACCGCTACCGCCCGGACACGGTTAGCGTGGTGCTCAACGACTACCTGCGCGAATTTCGCACCAAGCTCACCTCGCACAAGAACCATCTGGAGGCGGTCAGCATCAGCGCCAGCAGCAGCCAGGGCGAGAAGACCAAGGCCCTGAAGGAGATCGAGAAGATCACCAAGATGATCGCCGAGATGGAGGAGTACGAACGCGAAGTGCTATACCCGCTGGCCACCGAGCAGGTGGAGATCGACCTCGACGACGGCGTGAAGGTCAACTACCCCAAATTCGGAGCGGCCTTGAAGAAGATCGTCGGTCTGGATGCGCAAGAGGATTAAGGAGCACCATTGATGGAAAACCGCATTGCCCAAGCCCTGACCAAACTCTTCGACCGGCACCGAATTGTCTTTTGGTACGATGCCAAGCTGGAGTTACGCGACGACTTCGAGGCGTTGTCACTGCCTGACGTAGAGAAGCTGGAGCTGATCAATAACGAGTACGGCATTAAGTATCAGCTGCTGCGCGAGCAACCGGAGCAAAAATTCTTGCTCTACCGTGAAGGCCCTCAGCCCGCCGATCTGGATAACTGGCTGCTGGATGTTCAATTGGCCCACGGCGAGTTCCGCACTGATCAGGTGGCCATCTGGCTGTCCGAACTGGAGCTCGGCCTGGAGTTCACGGATGTGGTTCAGGCCAATGCGGAGTTCTTCAAGGCGATCAAGCGTAAGGATGCCCTTAAAACTCTGCTGAAAGCAGATGACACCGCCGGACAGATTCGCCTGAAAATGCTGGCGGTATGCACCGGCAGTGAGCCGCGCATGGATGCGGTGGTGGAAAACCTGCTGCAGGAACTTGCCGACGGTCGAGACGAGAAAATCAAGCTGGTTGGACGGTGCAGTTTGGATGGCTTCCTCTGGGAACAGATGATCCGCTACTATGGCTACAAGTCCGACGAGCCGGGCATCCGTGACTTCGCCATCGAATTGTTCAAATCCTGCTACGCCATGGGCACCAACGGTCAAGTGAAACTGACCAGCGACGCCATGGTGTTTCTTAAGCGCTGGAAGGACAGCCGTCAGTTCGAAGGCGGCTTCGAAACCCTCTCGGGGGAATGCGCCGAGGTTCTTGGCATTGAGCAGGACCTGACCAAGCGGGATTTCCGCGAGTTGATCGATCTGGATTATTTCCGCCTGATCGATCAGAAGATCATCAGCGAACTAGTGCGGGTGGTGTCTACTCGTACCGCCTCCAGCGGAGATGTGGCGATCTGGGTTCGCCAGCGGCGGCAAGGCCACTGGTACCACGAATACCGGCATCTGTACGAGGCGGTCGATTACGCCGCTCAGTTCACCCATGCCCTGGGCGAGGCCAAACTGGCCATGGACAGCCTAGCCGAGGGCGTCCAGCATTACAGCCGCTTCTGGTATCAGCTCGATCAGCTCTACCGCAAGTTCACCTACCATGTGCGCATGTCGGGACAGGCCTCGTTGATGGGCAGCCTGACCGACCAGATCGAAAACCTCTACTCAAATAACTACCTGTTGAAGCTGGGCGATCGTTTCCAGACCTTTGTGGACTCGGCATCCAAGTGGGAAGCCTTCCCGGTGCGCAAGCAGAAAGAATTTTTCGAGTATTGGGTGCGGCCATTCCTGCGCAAAGACAACAAGGTCTGCGTAATCATCTCCGATGCGATGCGTTATGAGATCGGCGACGAGTTGATGAGCCTGATCCGCCAGGAGGACCGCTACAGCGCCGAACTAGAACCGGCTCTGTCGATGCTGCCCAGCTACACCCAGATCGGCATGGCGGCCCTGTTGCCCAACAAAACGTTGGCCATTGCCGACAATGAAACCGGCACGGTGCTGGTGGATGGGCAAAGTTCCCAGGGGACGGCCAACCGCATCAAGATCCTCGGTCAAGCGATCACGCAACGGGCTACCGCTTGTAAGGCCGATGAATTGATGGCCATGAAGGGAGACGATTGCCGGGCCCTGGTGCGCGATCATGACGTGATTTACATTTACCACAACCGCATCGATGCCACCGGTGATAAGAGGGAATCCGAGGAGCGGGTCTTCGAGGCGGTGGAGGAAACCTTGCAGGAGCTGATTCGCCTGATCAAGAAGCTGACCGGTGCCAACGCCAGCAACTTGCTGGTGACCTCAGATCATGGCTTCATCTACCAGAACCGCACCATCGATGAGAGCGACTTTTCCGGGGTTGACGCCGAGGGCGACAAGATTCTGTTCCGAGATCGCCGCTTCGTGCTCGGCAAGGGGCTTGCTGAAGCATCAAGCCTGCGCAAATTCACTCCCGAGCAGCTTGGTCTAGCCGGTGAGGTAGAAGTGCAGATCCCCAAGTCTATCAACCGCCTGCGCCTGAAGGGCTCCGGCAGCCGCTTTGTGCATGGCGGCGCGTCGCTGCAGGAGGTGGTGATCCCGGTGCTCAAAATCAACAAGAAGCGCCAGAGCGATGTCACCGCCGTCGAGGTGGACATTCTGCGTGGAGCCAGCTCGGTGATTACCTCAGGGCAACTGGCGGTAACCATGTACCAGGCCGGGCCGGTGACGGACAAGATCCAACCGCGAGTGCTACGGGCTGGCATCTACACCGAGGCAGGCGATCTGATCTCCGACAGCCACGACCTGACCTTTGACCTAAGCTCGGACAACCCCCGGGAGCGGGAGCTGCAGGTTCGCTTTGTGCTCACCCGCAAGGCCGACGAGGCCAATGGCCAGGAGGTCATTCTACGGCTGGAGGAAAAACACGGCGGGACGTCGCATTATAAGGAATACAAATCGCTCCGGTACTTGATACGGCGCTCATTTACCAGCGACTTCGACTTTTAAAGGGCGGGTGACCGATGAACGAACTTGACCAGAAAATCAACAAATGCTTCCCGGGACTGGTTGTCCGCAAGGATCTCGTCAAGACGGTCAAGGGCAACGCCATCGTCCCATCATACGTTCTGGAATATCTACTGGGCCAGTATTGTGCCACCAGCGATGAGCCGACCATCCAGACCGGTATCGAGACGGTCAAAGAAATCCTTGCCAAGCATTATGTCCACCGTAACAAAGCAGGATTGGTCCGCTCGCACATCAAGGAAAAAGGGCGCTACAAGGTCATCGACAAAATCAGCGTTGACCTGAACGATAAGAAGGATGTCTACGAGGCACAGTTTTCCAACTTAGGGCTGAAGGAGGTCTTGGTTGATTCCGGAACGGTGAAGAAGCACCCCAAGCTTCTGGTCGGTGGCGTGTGGTGCATTGCGGATCTGGAATATGAGTTCACCGAAGACAAAAGCGCCAGCCCCTGGATATTGTCGTCCCTCAAGCCGATCCAGCTCTCCCATTTCGATTTCGACGGTTACGTTGAGGCCCGCAAACAATTCACCATCGATGAGTGGATCGACCTGCTTGTGCAAAGCATCGGCTTTAACCCGGAGATCTTCGGCAAACGTAGCAAGCTGACTCAACTGGTCCGCCTGATCCCGTTTTGCGAACGTAACTACAACCTGATCGAACTTGGCCCCAAGGGAACTGGCAAGTCTCACATCTACTCGGAGTTCTCGCCCCACGGCATCCTGATCTCCGGCGGCGAGGTTACGGTTCCCAAGCTGTTCGTGAATAATTCTTCCGGAAAAATTGGTCTGGTCGGTTACTGGGATTGTGTTGCCTTCGACGAATTTGCCGGAAAGCAAAAGCGTGTGGATAAGGCCCTAGTAGACATCATGAAAAACTACATGGCCAACAAGTCCTTCTCTCGAGGCATCGAAACGCTGGGCGCTGAAGCCTCCATGGTGTTCGTGGGTAACACACAGCACACCGTGCCGTACATGCTCAAGCACTCTGACCTGTTCTGCGAACTGCCCAACAAATTCTACGACTCCGCATTTCTTGATCGCATCCATTTCTACATCCCCGGCTGGGAGGTCGACATAATCCGGGGAGAAATGTTCTCCAACGGTTATGGTTTCGTGGTGGACTATCTGGCCGAGATCCTTCGCTCGCTGCGCAATCACGATTACTCGGATCGCTACCAGGAGCATTTCTCGCTCTCATCCGATATCTCAACGCGAGACCGTGATAGCATTCATAAGACGTTCTCAGGCTTGATGAAGATACTCTTTCCACATGAAGGGGCAACTAAGGATGAAGTGGAAGAACTGCTGCAGTTATCGATTGAAGGCAGAAAACGTGTCAAAGACCAATTAATGCGTATCGACTCCACCTACGGCAACGTCCGCTTTACCTATCAAGACACCGCAGGCATGGGCAAGCCTGTCACCACGCTCGAAGAAGATGAATATCCCGGCTACTACCACAAAACCATCGCCGAGGGTGAAGACGGGGAAATCTTGGAAGTTGCTCAATCGGACTCGCCCCTAAGTCCGTCCGAATCCGTGGCTTCGGCCGAATCTGCCCTCAACGAAAAGCACCTCACATTTCAGGAGAACCAGAAGGGCCTCTCCTTCGATACTCTGCTCGGACCCTACCTAAAGGGCGCTACCGCGATCACTGTAACCGACCCTTACATCCGCCTGTTCTACCAGGTGCGCAACTTCATGGAATTTTTGGAGACGGTGGTCAAACACAAGGCTCCTGATGAGGAAGTGTCAGTGCATCTGGTGACGACGGAAGACGAGTTCAAAGGCGAACAGCAGAAGGACAGCTTCGAAAAGATGAAGGAGTCCGCAGGCAGCGTGGGGGTGAACTTCACATGGGAGTTCGACGGCACCGGCACGATCCACGCTCGCCACATCGTAACCGACCAAGGCTGGAAGATCTCCTTGGATCGCGGCCTCGACATTTTTCAGCACTACGAGATGAACGATGCCTTCACCTTCGCCAATCGCCTACAGCAATACCGCCCATGCAAGGCGTTCGAGGTGACGTTCATTAAACATAAGCGGGAAGCTGAGGGGGAATAACATGAGCGGGATATCGGCATCACTGACCAAATGGTTTTCAGAGCGCCCCCAGTGGCTCCAGATTGCGGCTACTCGGCTACTTCAGCAGTCAGAGCTTACTGACACGGACGTCTCTGAGCTCGCAAACCTTTGCCAGCAGGAAGCCGACGGTAAGCTGCCCAAAACGACCTGTTCCTTTCCTGCTACCGCGTTCTCCCAGGGCGCAGCAGGCTCCCTGCGTTTGTGTTCAATCAGTGAAGTCGAAGGAGTAAACGCCCTTGCTCCGAAAAAGCCACTTGAGTTTGGTAAGGGCAATATCACGATTGTTTATGGCAACAACGGGTCAGGCAAGTCCGGTTACGTCAGACTCCTCAAACATGTATGCGGAGCCCGCGAGACGGGTACCCTCCACCGCAATGTCTACAAGCCCGGCTCTGCCGCACAGAAAGCCTGCATTTCGTTTGAGCAGGACGGCGTACCGAAGACCCATACCTGGTCTGGGCAAGGTATCTGCGATGACCTCAACAGCGTTGATATTTTCGACACCTCTTTTGGCAAGGTGTTTGTCAGCAGCGAAGACGAGGTGAGCTACGAGCCGCCGGTTCTATCGTTTTTCAGCTCGCTCATCCTCGCATGCGAAAAGGTCGCATCGGCTCTGGACAGCGAGGCCAGCCGGCACCAGTCCAAAAAGCCGAATATCCCTGCTGACAAGAAGGTAACTCCTGAAGGCATCTGGTACGAAGCCATCAGCGCCAAGACCAGCACCCAGGACATCGACAAGCATTGCGCATTTGGCTGTGCTGACGAAACCGAGATGCAAACGCTGCAGCAGCGTCTTGCCGAACAGGCACCGGCGGAAAAAGCGAAGCAGCTAAGAAAGCAGAAACAGCATATCGACACTCTGGTCCAGGATGCCCAAAAGTATCTGGAACAATTATCGGACGAGAATTACCGACGAATCATCGCTGCCAAGAAAAAGTCGATCCTTAAAAAGACTGCGGCAGATACGGCGGCGCAAAAGGTGTTCTCCGGCAGCGAGCTGGAAGGCATCGGCTCTGATGTCTGGAAAGAGCTTTGGGAAGCGGCCCGGAACTACTCCGTATCGGCTGCCTACAAAGAAGCTGAGTACCCGAACGTTTCCGATGGTTCCCGTTGTGTCCTGTGCCACCAGACCTTGACCCAAGAGGCCAAGGAACGGTTGATCTCCTTCGAAAACTTCGTGAAGGGCGAAATGCAGAAAGCCGCAACGGATGCGGCCAAGGAATACGATACCGCCAGTCAAACTATCGAGGCGCTACCGACATCGGAGACGCTGAAGACGCGTATCGATGCGGCTGGCATTCCACAGGATGAAGTTGCCAGCCAGGTGACGGAATTCTTTGCCCAATTGCAGACCAGAAAAGACCTGCTCCCTGGGATCGATTCCGAAGAAGCCATTCCCGACCCACTACTCTCACCGAAATGGATCGAAGAAGCCAACGCCCAGTCGAAAAGCCTCGGTGAACTCGCGGCAAAATATGACGAAGACGCCAAAAGCGACAATCGTGAGGAGATCAAGAAGAAGCTAAACAGCCTGCAGGCCAGAAAGTGGTTGTCTGAACACCGCGCCGCCATTGATGAAGAAGTCACCCGATTGAAGCTGCTAAACCATATTCAGGAAGCCAAGAAGTCGACCAACACCAAAGCCCTATCCCAGAAGAAAGGGGAGCTGGCAGAAGCCTTGATCACGGATGCGTTCGTGCAAAGGTTCAATGCGGAGCTCAAGGCCCTGGGCGCGTCTCAGGTGAAAGTCGAGCTCGTGAAGTCAAAAGTCTCCAAGGGCCGCGTCCTTCATAAGCTCCAGCTTCGAGGGGCCTCTCAGAATGGGCTCGCCGATGTGCTGAGCGAGGGAGAAAATCGGATCGTTTCCATTGCGGCATTTTTGGCCGACGTCACCGGCAAGAGCAACCAGGCCCCGTTTATCTTTGACGATCCAATATCCTCGCTGGACCAAAGCTATGAGGAGGCCGTGGTTCAAAGACTGATCGAGCTGTCTCAGGACAAGCAGGTCATTGTCTTTACTCACCGCCTGTCCTTGCTGGGAACGGTCCGGCATTTTGCCGAGAAAAAGACCATCAAGCCCGATGTGGTGAGCATTCGCTCTGCGGACTGGGGGACCGGAGAGCCAGCTCCCATTCCACTTTCACAGAGTGACATCAAATCCGCCCTGAACACACTCATGAATCAGCGGTATCAGGATGCAAAGAAGGCAAGTGAAAACGGCGAGTTTGAACATGCCGAAATCTTGCTGAAATCGATATGCAGCGACTTCAGGACATTGGTGGAGCGCTCTATTGAAAATGATCTGCTGTGCGGGGTGGTTCAAAGATTCCAACGACCGGTCCATACGTTGAAGCTCAAGGAGCTGGCCAAATTGAAGGACGCGGATTGCAATCTCCTTGATTCGCTTATGACTAAATACTCCGGATTTGAACACTCGCAGCCAACAGAATCACCTGTGGAGCTGCCGAAGCCAGACGATCTTTTGGCCGACATGACTTCATTGAAAAACTGGAGTGAAGAATACGCGAAGCGCCCCGCCTCTGCGGTGGCTGGGTAGCAGTATGAGAGTTCTCCATACATCCGACTGGCATATCGGCCGCACCCTTTACGGCAGAAAACGCTACGAGGAATTCGAGGCTTTTCTGACATGGCTGGCGGAGACCATTCAGCAGAATGAAATTGATGTCTTGTTGGTGGCGGGTGATGTATTTGACACCAGCGCCCCGAGCAACCGCGCCCAGGAGCTCTATTACCGGTTCCTGTGCCGGGTGGCCGCCTCATCCTGTCGGCATGTTGTCGTCGTCGCGGGCAACCACGATTCCCCATCCTTCCTCAATGCTCCCAAGGAGCTGCTCAAGGCCCTTGATGTCCACGTGGTCGGTAATAGCACCGCATCCCCGGAAGATGAAGTGCTGGTGCTCTGTAATGAGCAGGACGCTCCGGAATTGATTGTTTGCGCCGTGCCCTACCTTCGCGACAGGGATATCCGAGTGGCGGAAGCGGGTGAAAGCGTCGAGGACAAGGAGCGGAAACTGATCGAAGGCATTCACACCCATTACGCCGCCGTCGCGGCTTTGGCCGAACAGAAGCGTGAAGAACTCGGGGCAGATATTCCCATCGTTGGCACGGGGCATCTGTTCACCGCAGGCGGACAAACCGTCGATGGTGATGGCGTGCGCGAACTCTATGTCGGCTCCTTGGCTCACGTGACTGCCGGGATTTTTCCTGTCTGCTTCAACTATCTGGCGCTGGGGCACCTCCACGTCCCCCAAAAGGTGAACGGCTCCGAAACCATTCGGTACAGCGGCTCTCCTCTGCCCATGGGGTTCGGAGAGGCAAAACAGCAGAAGAGCGTTTGCCAGGTTGAGTTCCACAGCACGGCTGCATCCGTACAGCTGATCGATGTGCCAATTTTTCAGAAACTTGAGCGCGTCAAAGGAGACTGGGACGGCATCTCAAACCGCATTCTTGAATTGTCGGCGATGGACTCCCAAGGCTGGCTCGAAGTCATTTACGACGGTACTGAGGTTATCGGCGACCTGCGTGAACGCCTGGAGGCTGCGATTTCCGGCACCCAGATGGAAATTCTCCGCATAAAGAACAACCGCATCATCGACCGCGTGCTGGGACAAATCCATGAAGAGGAAACACTCGACGATTTGAACGTGAACGACGTGTTCGAACGATGCCTCGCCGTCCATGACGTGCCCGAAGAGCAGCGGCCAGAGCTGCTTCGGGCCTACCAGGAAACGGTCTCGTCTCTCTATGAAGACGATGTGCAGGCGGAATAGCGAGGCTGTCGATGAGAATACTGCAGGTACGCTTCAAGAATCTGAACTCGCTGGTCGGCGAATGGCAAATCGACCTGATGCACCCGGCCTTCGCGTCTGATGGCATCTTTGCCATAACAGGTCCCACCGGCGCGGGGAAAACCACGATCCTCGATGCTATTTGTCTCGCACTTTATGGGCGGACGCCTCGCCTGAACAAGGTCACCAAGAGCGGAAACGAAATCATGTCCCGCCAGACCGGCGAGTGCTTTGCCGAGGTGACCTTCGAAACCCAGACCGGGCGTTACCGCTGTCACTGGAGTCAACACCGGGCACGCAAGAAGCCGGATGGCGAGCTCCAGGCCCCGAAGCACGAAATTGCCAATGCCGATTCCGGCGAGATTTTCGAATCCAAGATCAGAGGGGTTGCCGACCAGATCGAGTCCACTACCGGCATGGACTTTGATCGTTTTACCCGCTCCATGTTGCTGGCCCAGGGCGGCTTTGCCGCGTTCCTCCAAGCGGCACCGGATGATCGGGCTCCTATCCTGGAGCAGATAACGGGTACAGAGATCTACAGTCAGATATCCATCCGTGCCCATGAACGCCAGCGCGAAGAGAGGGAAAAACTGAACCTGCTTCAGGCTGAAACGGCAGGCATCGTGATTCTTGAGCCGGAGCAGGAACAAGAGATTGGGCAGGCACTCGAAGCAAAGCTGAAGGATGAGACAGACCTTGCCGCCAGGGCCGCTGAAATCGGGAAGGCCATAGCCTGGCTCACCACCATTGATGGGCTGAGGAAGGAAGTCGTCAACCTGGCCGATGAAGCGAGCAAGCTGCAGGGCGATATCGAGGCGTTCAAACCGGATCGTGAAAAGCTGGGCCGGGCTTTGAGTGCCGCCTCGCTGGACGGCGCATACGCAACGCTCACCGCCACCCGCAAACAGCAGGCGGATGACAGTGTAGGCTTGAAAGCCGAGGAAGAGGCGCTTCCTGGACTGGAATCCTCCGCCAAGGAACAGGCCGAGGTACTGAAATCAGCTGAGCAACAAACTGCTCGGGCCAAAGAAGAGCTGAAAGCGGCCGCGCCTACATTGCAGAAGGTTCGCTCACTTGATCAGAAACTTGCCGATCAGAAAAAAGCTGTATCGGAAGAGGATCAGGGCTGCAAGAAGGCTATGGCAAAAATTGATGCAGACAAAAAAGCCCGGCTCGAAGAGCAGGACAAACGATCCAAGGCTCATGCGACGCTGGATCTTGTGGACGGCTATCTCAAGGAGCATGCACAGGATGAATGGCTGATAAGTGGTCTGGCTGGCATTGAAGAACAGATCGGCGGCCTGCTCTCCAAACAAAATGAAATCGTTCAAAAAGACGCTGCGCAGGAAGCAGCCAATACGACTCTGGAAATGGCGACGAAGTCACTCGATGACTGTCAGAAGCAATCCGGCATTCGGAAGCAGAAACTGGAGGACGCCTTAAAACAGCTTCAGCAGAGTAAGGATGCTTTGAGCCAGTTGCTGGGAGACCGCTTGTTGCGGGAATACCGCACCGAGAAGGAAACCCTGCTGCGTGAAATCGCCTTCCTGACCAAAATTGCGGAGCTTGAAGATCACCGGGCAAAGCTGGAAGACGGCAAGCCCTGTCCGCTCTGCGGTGCAACCGAGCACCCATTTGCGGAAGGGAATGTCCCTGTTCCCGATGAAACCGAAAAGAAGATCGACGCCCTGACTAGGCTGATCAGCAAAGCCGAGGATCAGGAAGTCGCCATCAAGAAACTCGAAGAAGCTGAAAGCCTGGCCCGCAAAAACCTGACAGAGGCTGAAAAGCTGGAGTCAGCAGCGGCTAATGACAAGAAGGCTGCCGAGAAAGCCCTCGCCGAGGTGAAGGACGGCCTGGTGAAACTCCGTGCCGATTTTGCCGAACGCAGGCAGGCTGTTACTACAAAACTCCAGCCGCTAGGTATTGCGGACATCTCCGAAACGGACATTTCATCACTGATCGAAACTCTCAAGGCGCGGTTGAAGGCGTGGCAGGCCCAGGTCAAGAAAAAGGCGGACATCGAGAAACAGATTGCCGACATCGACAGCGAGGTGAAGCGGCTGGATGCGATTATCGAAACTCAAAGCACCGCCCTGGCCGAAAAGCTGGAGCGTCTTGAAACCTTAAAAAAGGAACTCGCCACCGGAAGTGATGAGCGCAATGCACTGTACGGCGACAAGAATCCCGACGATGAAGAACGTCGTTTCAACAAGGCAATTTCGGATGCCGAAGGTTCCGAAAAGCAGGTCAGAGAACGGCACAATGAGCTCCAACAACAATGGAATACCGCGAAGGCCCATGTCGAATCTCTGAAGAAACGCATCGACATACGAGAGCCTGAACTGAGAAGGCTGGAAACCGAATTCTCCGCAGCGCTCGTGCCCGTTGGTTTTTCAGATGAAGAACAATTTTTGGCGGCCAGGCTTTCCTCTGAACGGAAGGCTGAGCTGGCGGCTACGGCCAAGGATCTGGATGAGCGTCAAACAGATCTGAAAGCCAGACAGAAGGATCGGGAAACGCGCCTGGCCACGGAGGTGGCCCGCAAGCTTACAGACAAGTCGCTGGAAGAACTCGAGCCCCAATTCAAGGAGCAAGAGGAGACCCTGAAAGAGCTGCGTGACATCATTGCCGGTCTCAAGCACAAGTTGAGTGAAAATGCGGCTGCAAAAGAGCGGATAAAGGAAAAGCAGACAGCTATCGAAGCCCAGAAAAAAGAGTGCCGCAGGTGGGAAAACCTGCACGAATTGATCGGCTCGGCAGACGGCAAAAAGTACCGCAATTTTGCTCAGGGTCTGACCTTCGAAATGATGATTGGTCACGCCAACCGGCAATTGCAGAAAATGACCGACCGATACTTGCTGGCCCGTGACGATGCTCAGCCCTTGGAGCTCAACGTCGTCGACAACTATCAGGCCGGGGAGATTCGGTCCACGAAAAATCTTTCCGGCGGCGAGAGCTTCATCGTCAGCCTGTCCCTGGCGCTTGGGCTGTCCCATATGGCCAGCAAGAATGTCCGGGTGGATTCTCTGTTTCTGGATGAAGGCTTCGGCACCCTGGACGAGGAAGCCCTCGACACCGCCCTGGAAACCCTCGCGGGCTTGCAGCAGGACGGTAAACTGATTGGCGTCATTTCGCACGTGCCCGCCTTGAAGGAGCGGATCAGCACGCAGATCCAGGTAACGCCTCAAACCGGTGGCAGAAGCCAGATAGCCGGGCCTGGATGCGGCAGGTTGGGGGCTACAGAGCTGGACGTAGAAGCAGGTTGACTTGAAAATGTCGGACGATCTCAAAACAGCAAAAACCGCCCTCGCCAAGCCTCATCACGACATGGAGGCTATCAACAAGCTGGCCAAGCCGTCCTATCTGAGTGTGATCGAGCAGATGGAGCGCACGCTGGAACCGATCCGTCGTCAGCAGTTGGAAATCAGTCGCGCCCTTGAACTGTCTGGAGCAGCGGCCCGGATACAGGAGATCGTCAGTGTCAATCAACACTGGCAGGATTTAATAAAACAGGCCACCGCGACAAGTCGTATTACCGAGAGTCTTTCGGCTGCGCATCAGTCATGGCTTGATACGATTAAACCTATCCGGCACGACTTCTCGCATCTTTCACAGCTTCAGGCATCCGCCAAACTGGTCCTGTGTGACACATCCCTGCGGCTTGTCGCCGTGGAACGGCTCATGGCTGGCATCAATTTTGAGGCGATAAGGGGTCGTTTCCAGATCGAGATGCCGGTCATCTCTGGACTGGAAAGTTCAATAGCCCATGTGGCAGCCTCGTATGGGAGTTTGGCCGAGTCACTGAGGGAGATCTCGGACATCACGCGCCTGCCAGCTTTCGTTTTGCCGGGGGCCACTCGTGAGATCTACACCACCAGCTTCGCGCTCGAGACCCTTCGCCCCTGGGATGAACGGGATGAGGAAGATGTAGAAACGAAAATTCAGCTTGTCGCCGAAGCCGAGATGGAAACATCGGGCTGCATCGCTCTTTTGCAGCAGGTCGATCCGGGGCTCGCTCGGCCCTACATCGGCGCTCGGGATGCCATGTATGGTAACAATCCCGACCGGGCAAGGCACATTCTGAGCTCGCTCAGGGAGCTATGGAACCATCTGCTCAGGCGACTGGCACCCGATGGTCTCGTCGCCGCGTGGATTCCGGGCGTGTCCAACCAAAAGGACCTGCTACATGACGGCAAGCCTATCTGCACGCTTTTGAAACCGGCTCCGAAGCTCGTGCCGGAATCGGCAGATGGATCGACTTTTACAATCGGCTCCGGCCTCACAGTAGCTTGGGAGGCTTGCCTCCGGACACTTACTACGAACAAGGGCTTGTAAAGGCAGCCTGATAAGGGAAAAACAAGCTAACGAATCGCTGTCTGCTGTCCGAACAATGGGACCGCCTCTATACTCTACTTTAAACCCGTCAATCTTGACATATGAATCTAAGAACGAAACGCAGAAGATAGACCTACGAAAGCACCCCCAGGTAGCTAAAATTGTTATTCATCCAAGTTTAAGAATATATTACTCTTACAAGAACACCAGAGTAATGCTTCAAATCAACCTGAAAGCCCTGTTCGGCCACAAGCCGAACAGGGCTTTATCCTTTTGCTATCTAAGGAGGATATTCACATGAACCAATACCAATCAGAAAGCATCACAGAAATCGCTAAGGCCCTGCTCAACGTGCAGCGAACGGTACAACCTATTGCTAAGGACGCTGAAAATCCCTTCACCAAAAGCTGGTACGCCAGCCTCAACAGTGTCATGGACGCCTGCCGTAATGCTCTCATTGAAAATGGTATCTGGCTGTGCCAGTACCCAGTGCCTGTGGAGCAGCCTAACTCATTAGGGCTGGTTACCAAGCTGACACATGCAGAGTCTGGTCAGTGGCAAAGCTCTCTTGCGGTAGTTCCTTTACCCAAGGCCGACCCGCAGGGCATGGGATCGGCAATGACATACGCTCGTCGATACGCTCTCACCGCCATGCTGGGCATGGTAACTGAAGATGACGATGGCGAAGGGGCTAAAAATGGCAAAAAATCGCCTACACGGCCAAAATTGCCCGTAATTACCCCTGAATCACAAAAAGCGCGTCATCGCGACCCATCCACAGCAAACAACATTTCAAACACCTCAAATCGCCCCTCAGCAAGCCTTGAAAATCTCCCGCCACTGGAAGGCGTCACCTACCAACAAGTTACCGCTCAAGATGGGCGTCCCTGCATCATTGCCACCGGCAACACGCAGGCCAAAAAGGAATTACTGACTGGTTCGGGCTTCCGTTGGAACCCGCAGAGAAAATTGTGGTGGAAGTATGTTGATGCCGCATAGCAAAAATAAAAGTACCGAGTGAGAGGGCTGCCTGATGGCGGCCCTCTCGCTTTTATGGAGACTAACCCATGGAACAGATAGACCGCACGGAAGGATTGAAGGCGCTAATCAGACAGGGCCTGCAAGCCATCGCCCACAAAGACACACTGGCCCTGCTGGGCGACCGTTCCAGCTATGTGGGAATGAGCGATATTGGCCAGCACTGGGAATGCCCACGGGCGGCGGTGGCCAGAAAGGTGCTGCCCACCACAAACAGCCTGGAACGCCTGCTTACGTTGCAACGCGGGCACTGGTTCGAATCTGGGGTTGGGCAAGCTCTCGAATCACTGGGCCTCCATGTACTGCCCCAGCTTGAGATCACCTGGCAACATCAGGGAGTGCCAATCAAAGCCCACCTTGATTTTGTGCTGGTCTGGGGTGCGTCCGTTAATGCCATACGGATTCTGGAAGTGAAAAGCACCGACAAGCTGCCCGACATACCGCACGATTCCCATCTGCTGCAACTGCACGGGCAAATCGGCCTTTTGGTAAAAGCATGGAACAAGCCCGTCTTCAGCCACCGTGCTGAGGACGGTACGCTTCTACATGAGAAGATGACCTTCCCTCAACTTTGCCGTGCCCAGCTTGGTCTTGAGATGCCTTTAACTGCTGCCAAGACAAGCATAGAAGCATGGTTGCTGTGCCTTTCCATGAAAGAGGTTAAAGCATTCGGCCCCTATGGCTTCAATCAGGCCATGCTGGATACTGCCCTTGATCATGCGGCGCAGCTCTGGGGAGAACTTACAGATTTCCGCGCCGGACACATAACCCTGGCACAGGTTGATTGCGCTCAGGGCTTTTACCCGTTGTGCTCGTACTGCGAACACAACGGTGACTGCCCCAAATTCCCGCAAGGCGTGCAAATGCCCCAGTGGGGGCCCGCACTGGAAAAGCTGGCTGCCCTTAAGGAGCAGCGCACGGCCTTAGATAATGAAATCAAAGAAATGGAGACGGTGCTTAAGCTGGTTCACCGGCAGTCTGGCACACGAGATTGGGTAGACACGGGAAACTATCGATTCCGCATGTCAGTGGTAGCTGGTCGAACCACGTTAGATAAGGATGTTCTGCGTGAGAAATTGACCGAGATTCTTAACGCTGAGTACATGGGCGGCATCGACGTGGACACCTTGCTGGCCCGTTGCGAGCGCACAGGCTCACCTTTCGAAAAATTGAGCATTTCGCCCATAAACTGAAAAATGGGGTGCTCATGACCATCCCCTCACTTTTATCACGAACCCCAGAACCGCCCCGCCCTGGGGCAGTTTTTGTTTTAAGGAGCTATGCATGAATAGTATCGACGACCTTAGTAACCTGCAGCCCACCGATCTTGATGCAGGACATGTGTTCAGTGGTAAGCCCTCTGGCACCACGGTCAGGGGCTACGCCTTCCCATCGGCCTACACCCCAGCCATTGATCACGACTATATCTTCCATGAATCCAGCCGCGATGTTGTGGTTTGGTTTCTCAATGCGCAGGAACCGTTGTACATTTTCGGTCCTACAGGCTGCGGCAAAACGACATGCATCAAGCAACTGGCAGCCCGCCTAAAATATCCAGTCTTTGAGGTCACCGGACATGGGCGGCTGGAGTTTGCCGACCTGGTTGGTCATTTGACGGTCAAAAACGGCAACATGACCTTTGAATACGGCCCGCTTGCGCTTGCCATGCGCTACGGAGCACTTCTGCTGCTGAATGAGATCGACCTGACATCCCCTGAAATTGCAGCAGGCTTGAACAGTGTGCTGGACGGATCCCCCCTGTGCATAGCTGAAAACGGCGGCGAACTGATTGTGCCACACCCCATGTTCCGCCTGGTTGCCACGGCCAATACCAATGGCGGTGGTGATGACACCGGCCTCTACCAGGGAACCCAGCGGCAGAACCTTGCCTGGCTGGACCGCTTCACCATCTGCGAAGTGGGCTACCCATCTGCCGATGTGGAAAAAAGCTTACTTGCCCGGCGCTTCCCATCGCTGCCCGAATCGTTGTGCGCCACTATGGTGGACTACGCCAATGAGGTCCGCAAGCTGTTCATGGGTGAGTCTTCCACCAGCAATCTGACCAACGCCATTGAAGTTACATTCTCCACTCGCAGTTTGCTGCGATGGGGTGATCTGACCGTTCGCTTTCAGCCTCTGGCCCATCAGGGCGTACAGCCCGTCACCTATGCCCTCGACCGGGCGCTGGGGTTCCGAGCCAGCCGTGAAACCCGCGCCATGTTGCACGAGCTGGCTCAGCGCATGTTCCCGCAGCAGATGGAAGATGAAACCCCTAAAACAGAAACGTC
Organism: Desulfovibrio desulfuricans; assembly: GCF_024460775.1. Classification (NCBI taxonomy): domain Bacteria; kingdom Pseudomonadati; phylum Thermodesulfobacteriota; class Desulfovibrionia; order Desulfovibrionales; family Desulfovibrionaceae; genus Desulfovibrio; species Desulfovibrio desulfuricans. Next base: position 49,347 of record NZ_JANFYZ010000007.1, read on the forward strand.
TGAAGCGGAAATCCTGCACGGCGACCAAGCCCTACGCTTCATGCGCGACCATCTACACCACACACCTACGGTGGCCAAGCCCCTCGTTCATCTTCAGGTAATTCACAACCTTTCTGGCAAAAAGCAGGACGGCAAGTTCTGGATCGGCGAGGCTAGCCCTGTGGGCCTCACGCTAAAGTGGGGCAAGCCGGACACCGTTGGCCAGCAGCACTTTATTCCCGCCGAAAACTGTGAGGGCAACAATTCCGTGATGGAGCTTGAAGCACGCGCAGAAAAGAAAATCAAAGAAGGCTACTCCCTCAATACAACAAAAAGCTCGTTCTAGGAGGCTACTATGACACAACTTGTTTCTGACATTCGTATTTTGGACAACTTGCTGGCCCTCAACCTCAACGTCAGCCTGTGGTCTGCCCGTCGTAAAATGAGTCAGGAAGATCTGGGCGGCGCAGAGCTGCCACCTGAAGATTTGGCATCGCTGGGTTCCAAGCGCATTGCCGACCCGGAGAACCTCAAAGTGTTTGGCACGCTCAAGGCCCGTGCCTTCAACTACCTCGACCGGCATGGGGTGCGTTTCATGTCCGGCTGGGCCATCCCCGAAGAAAAGGCCGGCGAAATTGTGCAGGAGCTGCTTAACATCCGCACCGAATTCCAGAAAGAAAAGGAAGCGTTTCTGGCTGACTATGATCAAAATGTGCAGGCATGGATTGAGAAGCACCATCAGTGGGGCGAAATTATTCGCAACTCCCTTGTGGAGCCTGACTATGTACGAGCCCGCATGGATTTTCGCTGGCAGTTGTATAAGGTGGCTCCGCTTGAGCAGCACACAGACAACACCGCAGTGTTGGAAGCCGGTCTGGCGGAAGAGGTGCAGGGCCTCGGCGGCACCCTGTTTGATGAAGTGGCCAAGTCGGCTGATGATATCTGGCGCAGGGTTTACCACGGCAAGACGGAGGTAACCCACAAGGCGCTTTCGCCGTTGCGTACCCTGCATACCAAGCTTACGGGCTTGTCATTTGTAGAGCCACATGTGGCCCCGGTAGCTGACATCGTGCGGGCTGCACTGTTGCGCATGCCCAAGAAGGGCAACATCACCGGCACAGATCTGCTGCTGTTGCAGGGCCTGGTTTGCCTGCTCAAAGACAGTATGGCCCTTGTGGGCCACGCTCAAAAAGTTATTGAGGGCTACGGCCCGGCCTTTGTGCTGGATGCCCTGTTGGCTGGTCCGGACGTTATCCACGAGTCGGGCGGCCTTACTGGACAGATGGATGGCACAATGGATGGGAATATGGACGATGAGCCCATCCTGCCAGAGATTCCCGTGGCAGATAGCGCTTTGCCGCATCCTGCCATACCCAGCCTGGGTCTGTGGTGACGCCATGGTACGCACAAAAGACGTTCTCAACTGCCTGCCCCTGCTGGCGTCCATCCTTGGCGACCGCTATGGTGTGCAGGTATGTATTGGCGGCAAGGAAGCCTGCACCAACGGTAAAGTTATCCATCTGCCATCGTTGCCCATTGATTGTGAGCCGGAATTATTGGCTCTGGCGAGGTCGTTTGTGGATCATGAATCCGGCCATATTCGACACACTGATTTTAGCGTGCTGAAAGCTGAAAACCTTGATCCTGTGACCTTCAACCTCTTCAATTGCCTTGAGGACTGGCGCGTTGAAAAAATGCTGTCAGGCATTTTCCCCGGCTGCCGGAGGAACCTGAACTGGTTGATACGACGATTCTTTGTAGAGCAAGCACAGCCAAGGGCCGGGGACGATTCCCCGGCCCTTGCTGTTTTGGACTATGTGCTGTTGACGGTGCGGGCCTGGGATGTGGAAGAAGTAAACTCGGCACGCCAAAACGCTGCGATCATTATGGAGCAGCACTTCCCCGGATTGAAAGAGGCTTTGGATGCCATTTTGGTTAAGGTTTACATCCATTGCCCGGATACAAAGGCAGCGGTTGAATACGCGAGGCAGATCGCCCAGTGCATCCGGCAGTGGGAACCGCCTCAGCCAATGGCAACCAACAAGTATACGGAAAAAAACGATCAAGGCGACATGCCACAGCCGACAAGGGAGACCAATGATTCTACTTCACAAATAGACCAACAATCTTGGCCTGTTCAACCGTCGAGTGCTTTGAGTGATTTACCGCTCAAAGCTCTTTTTCATGCGGAGGCGCAGGATCTACCCCAGCAACTCGGCGAAATCTTGGCGATTGAACTTACCAATAATAGTGTCGAAGCTGCCGGTGACGCTCTTAACGTCGCGGTAGAAGGCACACGACCAGCAACACCCTTGCCAGCTAATCAGAAGCTGCAAGCGTTACAGGCCAGCATTGCGCTGCGTATACGCCTTCAGGGCTTTCTGCAGGCGCAAACGCAAAGGCGATGCAGTATTGGGCGCAAGGGCACACTGCACGCCAATTCGCTACATCGCCTGCAGACTGGCAATGCTCGTGTTTTCCAAAAAGAATCTGAGCAGCAAGGGCTAAACACTGCTGTCCATATCCTGCTGGACGTAAGCGGCAGCATGGCTGGTGCACCGATTAACCTTGCCAAGCGGGCCTGCTTTGCAGTGGCAACTGCGATGAGCCATCTCCGTGGGGTGAACCCAGCGGTAACTGCCTTTCCCGCAGTCACGGCAACCAATTCCATATTCCCCATTATGCGGCACGGACAGATGGTGCCAGACCTATTCGACATTCGGGCTTCTGGCGGAACCCCCTTGGCTGGGGCCTTGTGGTGGGTTTTGCAAACCATGCTGCCCCTCAAAGAACAGCGCAGGATGATCCTGATTATCACTGACGGCATGCCGGACAACCCGCTTGCTGCAAACAATGCCATAGGGGTGGCGCAAAAACTTGGTTTTGAAGTTTACGGCCTGGGCATACGGGATGAGCACATCACGTACCTGCTGCCACACAACAGCAGAGTGGTCAACGATTTGCCCGATCTGGTGCCTGCCATGTTTGCCCTGCTGCAGGTAGCCTTGCTCAAAGGTGGTGCAATATGATGGTCCCTATCGATTTCAGACCTTGGTACCGAACGGGGGTATTCCGTTTCTTTACGCTTAACAAAAAGCGGCGTATCCCGCGCTGCTAAAAATGAAGGAGGGCATATGAACCCACTGGCTTGGATACCAGTAGCCATCGCCGTATTGCAGGTCATCAAAGACAACTGGGACGACTAGCCCACAAGGCTGGCATGCGGAGGGCGGGAATTCCCCGCCTTCTGTCATTTCGTATGAACAAAAGGAGTAAAATATGAGTGGTAAATGGACGTTTATAGGCGGCATACTGGCTGGCATCGCAGGAGTATTCACTGCGGCGGCAATTTCTGTGGAACTGGAAGGCCGAAGAAACGACAGATGCGATACCGTGGGTGAACCGGAAAGGCTGGCCTTGCCTGAAAGCGAAGCCAGGTAGAGGACTACAGGTTAATTGCAGGGCAGGAACCCCAAATGGTTCCCGCCCTGGTTACAGACATTTCAATGTTCTCATATTTAAACAGGAGCGTTTGCAAATGCTGACAAAAAATGATTACGGTTGCAACGTTCCCTTTTCCACTTCCATGCACACACGAAGGGCGTCATTCATAGCTGGTTGTAAGCCATTATCCGGTGTAGCTTGGACATAGTGTAACTACAATTTTGCATATATCAATAAATGAGTGAGGTACGCCTACTCAGCGGTCTTTTTGAAGGGCAGAACTTTGCCGCCGCTGAAATCCTTCTGAATTTGCGCTGCTGTTTCAGCGGCGGCAATGGCGACGGGATTATCTGCAAGATGAGCATAACGTGCTGTTGTCGCCGCTTGGGTATGTCCAAGGATGGCCCCGATAACTGGCAGACTCTTGCCTGAGCATGCGGCATAACTTGCATAGGCATGGCGTAAATCATGAATTCGCCAGCCCGTAAGTCGGGCAGTTTCGAGAAGTCGTCGCCATGTATCTTTGACGTTTACAATGTGCCCAGTTCCTCTCCTGCCCGGAAAACAGTATTCATTAATGCGAGGAAGCGAGGCCAACACAGCTTGCGCAGGAGGAGGGAGGTGGAGCGCCTTTGCACCTGTCTTTGAGTCTGGAAGGTTGGCAATTCCCCTGTCATTGTCGATATAGACCCATTTGAGGGTAAGCACTTCCATGCACCGCGCACCCGTGAAAAGCATTACCTTAAGGGCGGCGGCAATTGTGGGGTCAAAAGCCGTTATCTTGCCCGTTTTAGGGTCTGCATAGCCCTGAGCTTCCATTACGAGGAAAGCATTCCCCAATGCTTCCAGTTCCTCCCGCCCCATGAAGACCTTGCGTTTTTTCTCTTCATACTTCTCAAGGCCAATAACTGGGTTGCTTCCACGATCCCGATACCCGTTTTTTTCGCACCAGCCAAAAAACTTTGATAGCAGAGCCGCCATTCTATTCGCCTGGTACGGAGTGTCTTTCATAGCGTAGTGAAGAGATGCAACGTGTCGATACTGGACCGCTGCAACCTTAATGTTTCCTATGGCAGGGGAAATATACTGCATTGCTATTCGGTGGTATGCAGCAGATGTGCTATTTTTTACTTTTGTGTCATGCTGTTCAAAAAAAGATGTAAAAGCTACTTTTACTGTTGGTGCAATTTTGTCCTCATTTACCAGTTCTGCAGGATCTTCTCCAAGCGCAACTTGAGCGGCTCTCTGCTTGGCAATGTTGCGAGCCTGCTCAACTGACATCGTTGGAAATGTTCCGAGACGGAGCCACCTTTTTGTGGCCGCCCGCCCCTTTCCAGCCCTGTATACCATATAAAAAGATTTATCGCCAGAGGCTCCAATCCGTACAGCAAAGCCTGTTACATCTTTATCAAAAACGGCATACCGTTTTCCTGTGACTTGCAGTGCCTCAATGTTTTTTTTGGTCAGCTTCATTTTCGGGTATCTCCTGCTGGATTTTTTGGGCTACCACCGGGCTACCACGCGAAAAGAAAACTACGGAAAATTCCTGCGACACAATGGCATACTAACTAGCTGAATTTTCATAATAGTGCAACACGATGAAAAACAAAGAAAATAAAACCGCACGACTGTTAATCACTAGGTTGGCGGTTCAAGTCCGTCTCGGGGAGCCAAAAGAAAGCAAGCCTTTGCGAGAAATCGCAAAGGCTTTTTTCGTTTGACGGCCAGAAGATCAGACTCACTTTAATGAATTTGCAAAAAAAACAAAAAATTATTAAAAAAAATGGTAGTAAAAAAATGTAGAGGAATAATCATAGCAAAATTTAAAAATAGCCTTAAAATCAGCTTTTCTGCTTAATCAACTTCTAAAAATCATAAGTTCTCGTCGGAGTGTCCGCCTCCAGACGCTATAAGATCGACAATTCAGATAAAAACATACTATCTAGGCATAAATTATATCATAATAAAGCAATAAAAAATCGTGAGTACAAGATGAATAGCATTCCATTTCAAAAAAATTGCAAGGTTGTGATAATTGGAGCAGGACTTGCAGGTTTAAGTTGTGCTTCAAAACTAATAGATAGTAACGTCAATTGCATAGTAGTAGAAAAAAATTCTCCAGGTGGTTTTTTAAATATCGGAGGAGTAAAAATATCTCTTCTGCCTGCAGGAGCTGCCACAGCAAATATTATTGGCTTTAACAACTACGTTTCATATCAAAAAAAATTTTTTGAAACAATAAAACCTTATTTAACACACGTAAGCAATAAAAAAATTGATTATCTTGGGATACATAAAGTAAAAACATATGATTCATTTTTGCTAAATAATCATCAAAATTACACCTCAACACTACTACATAAAATAAAAGCAATTTATCACGAAGAAATTGTTAACATAAAAAAGGTGAATAATTTTTACATATTAAATTTAAAAAATGGTGGTATTATTAAATGTGAAGCCGTTGTTATTGCAACAGGAAGGGATGCGAGTCTTGTTGAATATTTAAAACAACTAGGCCAAATATATCTCTATGAAAACAATGCTATCGTTGGGTGCAGAGCAGTATTTAATGCTAAAGAATCAAACAAGATTTACAAACAACAACTTGATTACAAAATTAAGAGCGATTGCGGGTTCCAGACATACTGCTTCAACTATAAAGGTGATTTGCATTGGTATAAATACAACGACAAAGACGTTGTTTCTGGTATAATTAATAGAAACGCAGCAAACGGAAACATTATGATAGGAAAAAAAATTATTATCAATAATAATTTTTTGCAACTTTTAAATTCGCCCCAAATAATCACACAGGGACAGCTTGATTCATTTATAAGACAAACATGTCCGCAGATTATTGGCTTGTCAAATTTTGCGCAGGATGTTGAAGCAATACTCGGGACAAACTTTACATCTTATCATTTCCCAGCATTAGAGCAATTTTGGAATAAGCCGATTATAAAAAGTTCGTTCGAGTCAACAACTCTAAAAAACATATACTTTTGTGGAGATGCTTCCGGAGTATCCTTCGGGTTTACCCAATCTTTTGTAACAGGGCATTTTGTTGCGGATCAACTTTTGAGGTCAACATGCAATTCTTAGACTGCCTCTACGGGAATATTCAGCTAGATATTAATAGAGAATTATTATCTCTACCAGAAGTACAAAGACTACGAGAAGTCCGCTTATGCAATATTAATTCTCCATACTTAACAGGTGGCTCCAATATAAATAGATTTGAGCATGCCATAGGTACCTGCTTTTTGGCTCAAGAATTTAGCAAGCATAATAGAATTGCTGAAAATGAAAAACAGCACTTTATGATTGCATCTCTATTGCATGACATAGTCACTCCTCCATTTGCACACTCACTTGAGTATTTATTTGAAAATTTTGGAATAAAAAATTATGAACACGCAAACATTCACACGCTGCTTTCCGGGAGCACCATAACACAAGATAGAGCTTTTTTTGTTGGCTTGAAATCAAAAATAAAAAAATCTTTAGTCAAATTTGATGTAGCTAAAATTCTTAAAATAATTAATGGTGAAGATGCACTATCCAACATTCTTTCTGCGGACATTGATATTGACAATATAGATAACGTATTCAGATTTGCATACCATTTAGGTTTAAACTTTAACAAAAACACACCACTCGCCATCGCGACATCATTGCGATATATAAATCGTGTTCTACATCTTACTCCCCAAACAATACCTTTGGTTACAGAGTGGTTTAATATTCGACAGGAGCTATATAGACTACTTCTAGAAAATAATGGGGAGTTTGCAGCTAAGGCCTTGCTAGAAAGAATATTCATCGACCTCATAGAAGTTGGGTCGTTAGGTGCCACCGACTGGATTAAAACAGATTATGAGCTAGTTGAATTTATACTTAAAGACTCGCGGACTCCTAATGATACCAAAAAAACTCTCCAGAATTTAATGACAATGAACCTTCCTAAATATTCTCTAATTCTACACTCTGATGACATACTCGAATTTAATAAGATTGCAAAAAGTAAAGTTAAATTTATTAACGAAATCCATATCAACTATCGAGTTTTTATTCACTTCATTTCAGATATAAATAAAACCTGCCGCCCGATTAAGGCTTACGATACTGAAAATAATACTTTTCTCCAGATTGGAAAAAAAAGGGATCGGCTTTTGATTGGGCTATTTTCTGACGAGAAACAGCACTTTGACACAATACGAAAACATCTAGCAAATCAATTTGACATTAAGACTTCAGAGGTTGTAAGCCGTGACAAAACCCAACTTTCCCTCATCTAAAACACTAGAAATACTGAATGAAATTGATTGGGACTCCTTTGATAAAACTCACGATCAAGACTCGCTGGGCATCTTGCATTGGTACCCAGCAACTTTCATCTCTAACATCCCATCAAATCTTATTGAACTTTTTTCATCAGAAGGTGACCTTGTCTGGGATCCATTTTGTGGATCAGGATGCGCTGGAGTAGAGGCAATTAAGAGAAATAGAAATTTTGTCGGAAACGACATCAATTATATTGCATGCAAAATTTCACGCGCCAAATTGACACTTATTGCGCGGCTTGAGAATGTTATAGAGGCCAACAAACAAATACAAAAAAACTTAATAGAATTTTTATTTTCACATTCAGATTCAAATGATAAAGAAATTTATCAAAAAAATTCTATACTTAATGGAGAGTCGATTAACGAGCTTGCTTCATGGTATAATAATTATACATTAAAAAGACTATTACTTTTGCACTCTTTTGTTTTCTCGCTCTCTTTTTCAGAAGAAATAAACAATTATTTTGAAGTTATTTTTTTGACAGTAGCACGAATATCTAATGCTCAACAAAAAACTTGGGGGCATATCGCCGACAATGTAAAACCCAAGTTAATTGACATTCAAAATCGGGGCAACGTTGATCCCATTAAATTATTCCTGGATCGTTCTGCGCGTGTAATCGAAAAAGCCAAAAAAATTGCTCACTCTGGAAAACTTGGTGCTTTTGATGTTTTTGAGAACCATACCGCGCAGATATCATTAACCAAGAAGGCAGATATAGTTATAACATCCCCCCCGTACCCATGGATGTGTGACTACATTACATCACAGCGCCTTTCGTTTTACTGGACAAATAATTCTCAAGAAAAAATTGATCAAATAAAAAAGCTCGAAATAGGAGCCAGATTTGCACGGAAGTCATCTGCTAGGTCAGAGTTATATATAAAAAATATGAGTACATCTTTTTTTAATATTAAGCAAAATATGAAAGATAAAGCCACCCTCTGTCTTGTCTATCCAATATGTGAAAAAGGTTCACTTCGCGAAAAAACGCTAAGTTCTGTCGAAGACTCATTAAAAACACTGTTTACATTTCAGATGTCAACAACAAGAAACCTTGAAAAATATAAAAGGTCTTCCCCTTTTTCATCTATGAATTCTGAAAAAATTACTATTTGGAGAAATTAAATGAACGTATCATTGTATTTTTCAAATGAGCTTTCTACAAACAGCAACGCAACGGCTTTTATGGCTGACGGTTCTGCCTATGTGCTTAAGGACACCGACTTAGTTGAGTCGACATCAGAGTATAGAGTCCTGATCTTAAATTTTTTGTCTGAAAAACTACAAAATGTGACAGATTACCGTTCATCTAAACAATTTGATGCTTTTGCATTTATGGATGAAAGCATAACACAAAACGATTTGATAGCGTTATCTAATGTTTTTGAGGAAATTATATTACGGCCAGGTGTACTCCAAAAAAGACAAATACAAATTCTTCTTAAATTTCATATTTTGCTTTATAATCCGTCCATTCGCAACATAAAGCCAGCCAAATACCAGCTTGAAATTTCTAACGAGTACTATCTCCCAACAAACAGTGGGGGAGAAACAATCAGCTCTAATAATATCCCCATTAACCCTCTTAGCTTCGTAATTGTAAAGGCGGTTGAAATTTGCAACTTCCCCAAAAATATATGTGGCATATTTGACTTGCGGGTTAGCCTTTTTTGCCAAGGAATTATTTTATCTAACGGTGTACAGGTTGATCCTGGCTATCGCGGTGTACTACTAAGTTTACTTTTCAATTCAAGTTCATCAGTCCGCTATCTAAAGTCGAAAGAAAATTTTTCTCATCTGATGTTTTTAGCAACTTCAATTTGCAAAGGAGATGCTTATGATGGTCCATACATGGATTCAACCGAAATTCCCGCATACATGCCTCCTCTTACCCCCTCTGGATTTTCATATGAAGAGTTTAAAAAATCTTTGACTCATGTGTCTAACCTTGACAGCAAAGTTGATCATATTTCTGAAGATATTAAACCAATATTATCTGCAAATTTTGAAACTAGAATTGCTTCTCTTGAAACAAATTTACTTCCCAAGGTAACGCTCATCATCGCATCAGCAATTTCCATACTGGCATTAATAGTTACTATTATGGTTGGATCTCCAATTGCTAGCCACTTCTTCCGGCTTGAAAGTATTGATAAAAAATTTGACCTTATCGAACAATCAATAGAAAACATCAAGCAAAGCATTAATCAATCAAAGTAACCTTAAGGTTCATGCTTTTTTTGCAAAGATGAAGCACAATAAGCCATTTTTATCCACAACTCTTATGTGAGACTGACTACCAAATCACTATCATCAATCGACTGCCTTCCCGCACATCTTCAGCGCCATGTCCGCACGATGCCGACAAAAAAGCCGCCCCCGATCTTCAGCAAAAAATATCAGGGGCGGCTACCTTCCCTTCAGGCTGCGCCAGAAGAGCTTTTACCTAGAATGTCAGCGCCAGCCCCACAACCGGGCCATGTTGAACAGCGTTGACCTTGAAGTTATCCCTGCCGCTTCCGGATTCATAGTTCAGCCCAACAGCGCGATAGCCCAAGATGGCGGTGGCATTTTTCCAAAAATTATAACCTACTACACCCATGGCGTCCCACGTGTTGGTTGAGGCAGCCCCAAAGCCGCCCACCCCGCCACGCAAGTCCATGAACCAGTGTTTATCCAGATGGATAGTAGTTCGCGCGCCCACGATCGGGTCTACCCAGCTTCTGTATATGCGGCTGGAGGCTTCCAGTTGCTTGTATTCTGCGCTCAGGCCCATTTCCATAGTCCAGATTCTCACGCCGCCCAGAATGTCGAAACTTATCTTGCCGCCATTGTCGTTGAGCGGCACGGTGCCCAAGCGGTAAAAAGCCGCAACGTCAGACATTGTAGAAGTCATCTGCCCGTCAAGCGAAACACCTTTGCGCGAAGTCTGCTCGCCCATGCGGGCATAATTGACCTCGGCAATCAGGCCCACCGTATCCCGGTAGTACATTTCCATGTGGGCCATGGCAGCAAAGTTCAGGTACTTTTCCAGCTGTCCAAAGCTGTTGGATACATGGGTTTCATGCCCCCGCGCCCCCATGGTGCCGGTAAAGCCCGTAAGCCAGCCGTATGGAATCAGCACCAGCTTGAAGTCGCTTTGAGCGCTTTCATCCGCCTCTGCCGGGGCAGGCTCGGCAGCTCGAGCACCACAGACAGACGCGCACACCATAAAGACCAAGACTGACAAAGACAAAACCAGTGAGGCCGCACGCTGTTTTATATTCATAGTGCTTCCCTTTTGTGTACGTTACCAACGGCGGCATGTGTCTACGGGGCTGGCTTGGCCGAATCTGTCACGTCCTTGTAATCAGGCTGGGTCATTATGGGAATGACTTTAGGCCCTGAGGCATTTGACAGGGCCTTGAGCACATCGACCATTGACCAGTTTTTATTGTAGTAGGTGCGAAAGTAGTAGCGCAGCCGTTCGGTGTCACCCACCACAGACCAGATGGTCATGTCATACTTGTCGCCCTCGGGGGTTTTCTGGCGCACAGCCCCCTTGGGGATATCGGCGTTATCAATAAGCGTCATGGCCAGATTCACGCCTGCATCGGGGCCGCTGACAGGCAGGGCGGTCTGCGTCAGCGCCACAAAACGCACAAAACGGCTAGGAGGAGTGTAATCGCCGGGCAGGCCCAGCATGCCGGAGCCCTGCCCCGTGGGATAGATGGAGAAACCTTTCAGATCAAGTTTGGGTACGCCGTTGGCGGAGAGATTCACGTAGTTGGAAAGGTTGATGACCATCCAGTCAAAGGGCGGCGAATTGGTCATGACACCCAAGGGGTTGTCGTAAATATTAAGGCGGCCTTCCATGTATTCAATAACAATGCAATTCCCCCCGGCATCGTGTACCACGTAATGCATGGGCAGGCTGGTCGGCACGATTGAGGGCGCTTCACAAACTCGTATGTTTTTGAGGCCTTCGCGCACTTCTTCTACCGTGGCAAAACCGGAAAGCAGCCAGTTGGCCACTTCAAAATTGGCAATGGTCTTGGTTGAAAAGGCTGGATCATAGGGCTGATACCCGGCATACCCGGAAAAAAACAACATGCCAACCACCAGGCCTTTTTCATTCATGCCATCGCTGACCAGGGGCGGGCCGTAATCGCGCATGCCGACAAAACCATATTTTGAAGTCCACGTGGCACCCTCCTGCCTGCCATCGGGCAACGTGCCCCTCATGACAGTGCCCTTGGGCATCACGGCAACCTGCGGCTGGTCAGATGTGGAAAACTCCATTGTCCGGGCATAAAAAGCGTGCCCTTCCGTGGATTTCACCCTGAGGCTGGTACATGCCTGCGACGGCATAACCGCACCAAATGTGACCACCGCCACCAGAACCAACCCCAATAAGATTCTTGGTGCCATACCTTACCCACCTTGTTGATTGATCATCTTACATGGACAATTAGCCATCTCCACTTTTGAACTTCTCAAACCGTTAACGTCAAAATTACTGTTGTCTGCAAATACGGCAGCCGTCAATCTCACCCCGCAGCCAGGCCATACCGGCTCTCACTGCGCCTGCCTGGCAGAACTTTTTGCGCACGCGCTCTCAATATCGGAATCGCCGCTGATCTGTTGGACGGCTTGGGCATAACGCTGATTGCCGCCTTGCATTCCTGCGGCCTGACACAAAAACTCCAGCGCCTTTGCGCGGTCAGTTCTGGCAGCAAGGAGGCCAAGATTATAAGCGGCATCAGACATGGTCGGCGCAAGGCGCAAAGCTTTGAGCAGCATCTGCTCTGCCTCCGCCCTGAAACCTCGTTCTGCCAGTATCAGGCCAAGATTATAGGCAATGGCTGCATTGTCGGGATCAATCTCGTATGCTTTGCGCAAGGAGGCTTCCGCCCCGGCCATGCTGCCCAGACGGGCCAGAGCCATGGCGGAATTGACATGGGCGGCGCTGGCGTCCGGCCGCAGGCGCAAAGCGGCCTCATAGGCCGCAAGAGCCGCAGCAGGTTCGCCCGAGCGCAACAGGTAGTTGCCGCGATTATAACTGCCCGTCCAGTCATCGGCTCTGGCGGTAAAGGATTGCTCAAGTTCCAACCTGGCCCTGGCAACAACCTGTAAGAAGGATTCCGGAATATCCTGGCTCTGCACGCCAGCCAAGGCTTCGGCAGCCCGAACCCGCACGAGCCGGGATGGATCGGCGCAGGCTTTGGCAAGGGCGCTCACCGTAGCTGCCTCGCGATTTTCGGCCAGCGAGGCTGCGGCACTGGCGCGAACCAGCTCGAATTCATCGTTCAGGGTGGCGCGAACCACCGGCCACTTGGCGCTGTCCGGGCAGGCGCGCAGCAGGCGCAACATGGATGCGGCGTAGACAGCATCTCGCCCCGGCTCCGTCAGGGAGGCAAGCATGGCTGGCAATTGGCTGAAGTTACGCTGCCGCGCATCCAGAATATGCCGGGCGCGGGCCAGCACCGGGGCCTGATAGTCCCGGGGCCGCCATTGGCGCACAAGGGCATCTGCCCATGCGGCGTCCTTGTCCGGATGGCAACCAAGGCAGGCGTTTGGCGAACCAAAACTGGCAGTCGCGGCAGGCGTTGGCGGGCGCATGGAGTGGTCGCTCCGGCTCATGCGCGCAAAATCCGTCTTGGGCATGTGGCATGCAATACAACGGGAGCCGGGGCTTTCCGGCTTGTGCCTGGTGTGTTTGTCCAGCCCGGCTTCCTTGTCTTTATGGCAAGGCAGGCAGGCCTGATCCGGATCCTTGGCCTGACGGAAACGCCCGCTGGAAGTATGGCAAAAGATGCATTCCAGTTTGCCCGCACGCGCGCAGGGGGCAGACAGCCAAGAAGTGAAGGTGAAGTTTTCCCCCAGGTCGCGCCCGTCTGGATAGTAATCCTCATTTTCCAGCAGGATCAGATCAAAGTGGTCAAAAAAACGCTCGCCAGGGCGGAACGAATCCGTGATGGGCGACATTTTCGCATGGCACGAGGCGCAGGAATCGTCGCGCTGCTGGCGATCCAGATCTTTTTTTATACGGATGATTTTCAGATCCGTAGGCGGCTTTCCCTGTTGCGCGGCAAGGCAGACGTCATTGTGGGCCTGCGACGGCCCGTGGCATGTTTCGCAGTTGATGCCCGGTTCGCGCCATGTGGTGCTGTAGCTATCGGTTGCCGCATCATAATTGGTGACCAGTTGACTGACATGGCAGGCGTGGCAGGAGGTATTGAAGGTGTAGGCGCGGTCGCGCCAGTTGAGGCCTTCGCGCCCGCCAGCCCGAAAATGGGGGCTGCGCCGCGCCGTGCTGTCTGCAACCGCAAACCACTGGCGGTTACGCACGTCAAAAGCCAGAGGCAGGGTCTGCAAGCGCCCGCGCTCAAGCTTGGTAAGAAAATAATAAACGTTTTTGCCGCCAAGCACCTGCGCAATGGCGTAGTCGTGCTCGCCGTCCGGGCCAGTCTCACGCACAAAGCCCTGCCCTGGCCCGCAATAGGCGCGGTACACCCGCCCGCCGGATTCAATGCCTTTACCCTGCGGGGCTAGCTGCGCGCCAACCGTGGCATCTGAATACGGCTGCATGGCCAACCCGTGGCGGGATGTGGACCAGAGGGAATAAAATTTTTCGTGACAGCTCTTGCAGCTTTGCGAACCGGCAAATCCATCAGAGGCGTCTGCCGCAAGAGTCGCGTCCGGCCCGCAGACAAGGGCAAGCCCCAGCAAAAGGGCCTGCCCGCATCTGCATATATTCTCTGCTATTTTCAAGCCTAGTACCCTGGCAAACGGAAATTGGGCGGATACTTTTGCAACACGCCACGGTAGCGGCCAAATTCCGAATTAATGACATTCCCCACCGGTATGTGGCGAATACCAACGGAATCGTCTTCCTGCGGATTGGTATACAGGTTGAACATCACAAGGCCGCCGGTTTTTTCCACGATGCCGCCGGTAAAGCCGCCATTGTAGCCCTTGCGGGTGATCATGTCGGTGATCTGCACAGCCTTGTGCAGCTTGAATTCGTCAATGCGCACAGCCGCAAAGGTAGTGCCCAGCCAGTACAGGATGCTACGCCGGTTGGAATTGCCCTTGTCCGCCAGCAGGAAGGAAAGCTGGTCGATGCCGTCCACATAACGGTCTGGAGGCAGCAGCTTGGCAAGCTCTGCTCCGGGCTTGCCCGCAAGGGAAAGCGCAGTGGGAAGGATATCCGCCAGGTCAAAAAGACCTTCCGTCTTGCGGGGGGAGATCACGCCCTTGAAATAGGCAAACGTGGGCACGCGGGTGCCGCCTTCCCAGGTGGTGCCCTTGTATCCGCGGAACGGCGAACGGCCATAGGGCGAGACTTCGCCTTCCGGCCCGTTATCCGAGGTGAAAATGACCAGCGTATTGTCAATCTGGCCGGAATCTTCAAGGGCCTTCATCAGGCGGGCGAAGACATCGTCCATTTCCACCATACAGTCGGAATACGGTGTGCAGGCGCGGGATCTGCCCAGATACTTGTCGCTGGGATAGTTGTCAAAATGGCATCCGCGCGTGCCAAAATACAGAAAGAAAGGCTTGGGATTTTTTGCCTGAGCCTTGATGAAATTTTCGCCGTAGGTAGTCAGGTCGTCATCCAGATGCTTGATGCTGTCGAGATCAATAACCCGCAGATCCTTGCAGCCTTTTTCGCCTTTTTTGCACTGCACTTCGCTGTGGCTGAAGGGGGCGTTTTCAAACGCGGCAAATCTGGGGGGATTGAGGGCAATCTCTGGATTGGCATTGATGTCGCGCCATTCGGTGTATTCGTCAGAAACTGACAGAAATCCACGAAAATCGTCAAAGCCGACATTGTTGGGCAGGGAGCCTTCGTTTTCACCCATGTGCCACTTTCCTATGCCCTGGGTCACATAGCCCTGATCGGAAAGCAGTTTTGCAATGGTGATGGCCCCGTCCAGACCGCCCGCCTGCCCGTACATGGGCGGGTATTGCAGGCCGTGATGCACCGGCAGCTGCCCGGTCATTATGGTGGCGCGTGTTGGCGTGCAGCTTGGCTGCGAATACGCCGAGGTCATGATAAGCCCTTCGGAAGCGAACTTGTCCAGCGAGGGCGTATCGTTGCCCACGGCTATGCCGCCGCCGTTAAAGCCCACATCCATCCAGCCCACGTCATCAAGCACAAAAACCAGGATGTTGGGTTTTTTACCGAACTTTTTTTCCAGCGCAGCCAGTTTTTCCCGAACGGCCTTGTCCTGCTCCGGATGGGGGATGACAGGCTCCAGATTGTCGGCAATTTTAACGCTGGGGACAGTAAGATACTGGTCGGGGTGAGGATACCCCTTGGCCTGGACAGGGCCGGATGACGTGCCTCTGTCGTTTTGCGCAAGGGAGGTTCCTGAAACAAGCGCCATTGCCCCCAGCTGCATGAGGGTCAGGGCAGAACACAAACAGATAAAACGCAAAAACTTATCCATGCTTCCTCCGAACATCAGTGCTTAGCTGAAGATGTTCGAGAAATAGCATTGTAAATACGGCTTGACTAGATAAAAATATTGTTATTTCGCAATACTCATAACCACAACAATTCTATAAGCTTTATTTTTTCATCACATTAATGCGACATCATTTCAGTACAAAATTGTCGTACAAAGATGAAATTTAACACATTATTGCCACTAATATTTTCCTTTTTATATATCCTGTTCTAAATATTGTTTTTATGATTTTTATAAATCTCATAGATACATACTCCATTAACAACAAACTAACGGCACGATATATTAATAGAAATAAATTTTCATCATACATCACCTTTGTAAACCACAACTATAACCGCCAGAAAATAAAAAATATATGCATAGAACAATTAATGCATTATTCAACACCATATTTTCTATGCGCTGCAAAGACTGGCACGTGTATGGAGCACCTTTATCCATTTCCGACACAATAACCAGGTCAGCAGATATTTGATCAAGACCAGGCTGTACGCAGAGCAGCGACCGCCTTTGCGTACCTTAAATGTCGGCGCATATTTTTACTCTGCGGCCTCAACTAATAAAGAAACCCTACAATTTTAAATAGTTATGTTTTATCCAACTATTTTTATTCAAAAAACATACGGCATCATGTAAACTTGGTGCAACAGCGAGTATTTGGTGCTGCACCAGCACGGCAGGCGGGAGAATCGGCTTTCACTGGCACCCGGCTGAATTCCTTTCAAATGATGGTGAGATCATGCCCATAGCAGAGCAAAGCACCAGAGAGAAGAAAGGCGCGTTATGCAACTGCAACAGGCGCATGCTTGCCATCACGGCGGCGTCCCTTCTTTTTCTGCTGACGATCATCTGGTCGGCAACCCTGTGGGACATTGCGCGCTCAGAAAAAGAAGTTCAGTCTACCGTTGAAATTACCACGCGCACCCTGGCCCGCGCCCTGAGCGAGCACATGCTGTCCACAATCAAGCGCCTTGAGCTTGCCATCAAGGAACTGGATGCAGCATGGACTCCCGATCAAAATGATATCCGCACAGAAGCAGAGCGGCTGAAAAAAATTATCGGCGATCTTGCGCTGCAAATTTCCATAGTTGAACCCAACGGCCTTGTTGCCTATTCAACCCTGCCGCACATTGCGGGCATAAGCATAGCCGACAGAGAGCACTTCAGTGTGCACCTCACCCCGCCCTGGCGGGAAATTCATGTTGGCAAGCCGGTTTTGGGCCGCGTTTCCGGCAAATGGACCATCCAGTTTTCCAGCCCCATTGTCCGGCAAGACAAGCTTGTCGGCGTCATTGTTATTTCTGTTGAACCAGACTACTTTGCCTCATTTTTTCGCAGCCTGGGCCTTGACGTGCAAGATTCCATCGATGTCATCCGCTCGGACGGCACACTGCTTGTGCGCTCCACCGGCGATGGCCTCATCTACGGGCACATCATCAGCGGCACAGCCTATCTGAAAGCAAACTCCCCCATCAGCGGCAACTTCCGCCGCCCATCGCAAATTGACGGCATTGAACGAATATTCGGCTATTACAAACTTGGCCAGTATGGGCTGACCTTTGTGGTGGGCAGCGCTGTGGGCAACGCCTTTGCGCCCTTTGAACAGATACGCACCGCCACACTGTGCGCGGCAGCGCTGGTATCTGCCCTGCTGGTGGCTCTGGCCTTTCTTGCCTACGACAGCCTGCGCCGCCGAGATGAAGCCGAAAAACAGCTGGAACTTACGGGGCAGGTATTTGATTTCACAGGAGAGGCCATTTGCATAACAGACAGCGAAACAAATATTCTGGCCGTCAACGAATCATTCTGCCGCCTCACGGGTTTTTCGCAGCCGGAGATTATAGGCAAGACCCCGCGCGTGCTGGCCTCAGGCCGTCACGGGACGGAATTTTACAAACACATGTGGGATCAGCTGTTTTCCAACGGCTGGTGGGAAGGCGAAATCTGGAACAAGAAAAAGGACGGCACCTTTTACCTTGAGTGGTTGAACATCAAGGTAGTGCGCAACCTGCGCGGGGCCATAACCAACTATATCGGCGTGTTTGCCGACATAAAGAAAATTGCCGTAACCCAAAGGCGCATTGAGTTTCTGGCCACGCACGATGAACTGACGCAGTTGCCCAACCGCGCCGTGTTTTGCGACCGCCTGCAAAAAGCGCTGGATTGCTACCCGCCCACCAGTTGCCAGTTTGCTGTTGCCTTTATCGACATTGATGATTTTAAAATAGTCAATGATTCCATAGGGCATGCGGCGGGCGACAGCCTGCTTAAAGAAATGGCCCTCCGCCTTACCACCGCGGCTGGCGCGGATGCCGTTGTTTCACGCTTTGGCGGCGATGAATTTACCCTGCTGCTGGAAAATGTGGACGATGCCAAGGCGGCGGCCACTGCGCAGCGCATCATTGAATCTTTACGCCAGCCCATTTCTGTATGCGGCTTTGAAATATACGCCGGGGTCAGCATTGGCATAGCCGTGTACCCGCAGCACGGCAGCGACATAAGCACTCTTTTGCAAAATGCCGACATTGCCATGTACCATGCCAAGGGGCAGGGCAAAAATACTTTCAGCTTCTTTAATGACGAGTTGCAGATCAAGGCGGCCATCCAGCTTCAGATAGAAAGCGGATTGCCCCGCGCCATTACAGAAAATGAGCTGGTTTTGCACTACCAGCCCCAGGTGGAACTGGATTCCGGTCGCATAATCGGGCTTGAAGCCCTGGTGCGCTGGCAGCACCCCAATGACGGGCTGCTGTTCCCCGGCAAGTTCATTCCCCAGGCGGAAAAAACACGCCTTATCGACAAGCTGGGCGAATGGGTTGCCGACAGTGCCGCCGCGCAGATCGAGCAATGGCGCGCCGCAGGGCTCAACCCGCCCAAGGTTTCCATAAATATTTCACCATCGCAATTTTTGCGTGGCGCGGCCTTGCCCATGATTGAGCGTATCCTCAACAAATATTCCATCCCGCCGTATCTGCTTGCCATTGAGCTGACGGAAAGCGCCCTCATGACCGACCCCAAGGAGGCTCGCCGCGCTCTGGGCAAGTTCCGCGATATGGGGCTGGAAATTTCCATTGACGATTTTGGCACCGGCTTTTCTTCGCTGTCGTCCCTGCGCCACTACCCCATCAACAGGCTCAAGATCGATCAATCATTTGTGCGGGATCTGGACGAGGCCCCGGATGCCTGCGCCATCACGCAGACGGTTATTGATCTGGCAAAATATCTGGGCATAGCATCCATTGCGGAAGGCATTGAAAACGAAGGGCAGTTCACCAAAATCAAAATGATGGGCTGCAATATCGGGCAGGGATTCTTTTTCGCAAAAGCGCTTTCTGTGGAAGAACTGGAAAAAAGAGGATTCGTCAGCACCGGGCCAACAATTATCACACGCGACCAGTAGCCCCCTCCGCTCCGGCTGAGTGCATCACGATATTCTTTCCCTTGGCCTTTGCGGCGTACAGGGCGGCATCTGCCGCGCGCAGCAGCTCACGCCTGTTTTTCTTTCCCGCAGGTTCCAGCACCGCGACTCCGGCGCTCACGGTGACAACATTGCCGTGCCTGCCAGTGGCATGCTCAATGCCTATCTTTGCAAAGGCCTGCCGCACATCCTCCGCCAGCGCAAACGCCTCTGTAGCGCCCATGCCGGGCAGGATCAGGGCAAACTCCTCCCCGCCATAGCGGGCGGCTACATCCGTGGTGCGCCGGGCATGAGCCTGCAGAACCTGCGCCAGCTTGCGCAGGCACTCGTCGCCTTCCTGATGGCCGTACTGGTCATTGAAATTCTTGAAGTCGTCAACATCCAGAATCACAATCGCCATGCCAAGCCGCCCACGCACGGCCCGCTTCCATTCGCTCTCATACGCGGCATCAAACTTGCGCCGGTTGGCAAGGCTGGTGAGGGCGTCCGTCTCCGACATATCCTGAAGTTCTTCGTTGGCGACCCGCAGTTCCGCTTCCATTCTGGCAAATGTCATGGTGATGATGCTGAAAGTCAAAATTGAGGCAATGAACATTGCCATGAGCAACAGGGCCTTGGCCATGTCATCCGGCCCGGAGGGAAGGCACTGCACAGCGTTGAAGGCCTTGTATGCGCGCAGCACAAACACCGCCCCAAGAACAACAAACATCGCCGACAGCAGGGATTGCGTCGCATATCGTTTCCAGCCCTTGACCACATACGGTTCAAACCCGATGCGGAAAAACATGAAAGCCATGCCAAGGGAAAATACGGCAACCCTTGTGCAGGTGTCGAAATCAACAAACATATAGTAGGCTATTGCGGCTGAAATAACCGCAAAAACACCATAGTTCACTGCCATGCGACGCCTCGGCCTGACCCCTCCGTACAGCAACAGGCCACGGAACAGAAAAACCCCGGAGAGCAGCATCAGCACTCCGCCAATGTAGAGGGAAAGCAACAGATCAAAGGGACGGAAGTAGTTAAGAAACAGCCCTACAGACCAGCAAACCAGCCCGAGCGTCATACTCCCGAACCCAGGATAGGTTCGGCGGTACAGATACGTGTACACAAGCACGGAAGACAGCGAAAAATAGAGAGCCGCCACGAGAACTGCCATGGTGAAGGCATCAAAGTTGCTCAAAAGATCAATCATTGGCAACGATCCGTAACGGTTGGGAATAAGCCAAAAAAGGTCAGAATGCCCCAGAAACATTAAGCAAGATTAGCATGTTGATGCATACCTGAAAAGGCGCAATAACTTCCCCAGCCTGCCAGACAAGAGCACGCCTTTTGCACTACCGCCCCTTTCCGCTTGGTTGACCTGCACCGTGCTTCACGCGTAAGGGCAATAAGTGGCTGCAACCTGCCGTGTTGCCTGTTGAATACGTTCCATCCCGGCCCTGATGCCGGATCAGCGAAGGCCTTATGGATATTCCTGTTCTTGTAGTTGTGCTCGCCTGGTTTGTGGGCGGCTTTGTTTCTGGTGCAAGCGGCATCGGCGGCGCCATGATCGCCCTGCCCCTTGCGGCCCTGTTTATTCCCATTCAGGTTGTCATCGCCCTGAGCTGCATACTTAATCTGGTTATGGACGGCGCGATCGCCGCCATGCATTTTCGGTATTGCAAGGTTCGCGCGCTCTACCCTCTGTTTGCCGGTGCCATCCCCGGCTCCATCATCGGTCTTTTCATTCTCCAGATGGTTCCTGGCAGCATGCTCCAGGGCATGACCGGCATACTCCTGCTGGCATTTGTGCTTTGGCAGAGCCGTTCGCGCGTAAGCCAGACCGGGCAGGAATCCTGGCTCAAAGGCGGGCTTGCGGGCTTTGCCTCGGGCGTGCTGGGGTCGGCCATCTCTTTTGACGGCCCCCCTGTAGGCGCCTACGGCCTTTATGCCGGGTGGACTCCACGGATATTTCTCGGCACGCTGGGCGTATTTTTTATCATCAGGGCTTCGCTGACCTGCGTTCTCCAGGCCGGGGCGGGATTATACACGCCCGAAGTGCTGCGCTACGCCGCATACGGCATGCCTGCCACGGTGCTGGGCACGCTGTGCGCTTTCCCTGTAGCGAAAAGAATCAATCCTGAACGCTTCCGCACCGTGCTGCGCGGCATCATTGCCGCTGCTGCTCTCGTCTGCATCTGGCGGGCATGGTTGTAGCGCCCAAACCACCTGCAATTTCCCATCATTATTGGCCTCCTCGCGGAGGCCTTTTATTTAAGGCAAGGCCCATTCCAAACAGATGCTTGCCCCGGATGCAATACAAATTTGTAATCTACAGTGGCTTTCCGAGGTTAACAAAACAATATTGTTTTGGTACCACCCTGTTTTTTCAATTAAAAATATTTAATTTACTGAAATAAAACAATTTTCAACTTTGGCAATCATGTTGCAATACCCTCTGCAAAATCTGGAGGGTTTTCGTATGAATATGTTGCTGAAAAAAGTTGTGGTTGGTGCAGCGCTGGCAAGTTCGCTCCTTATGGGCGCCAATACCGCCCGTGCCGACCTGCTTGCGGATATCAAGGCCAAGGGCGAAATCGTCATTGGTACCGAAGCCCGTTTTACGCCGTTTGAGTTTATGGAAAATGGCAAAATCGTGGGCTACAGCACCGACCTGCTTGAAGTCATCATGAAGGACATGCCCGGCGTTAAGGTCAAGCGCATGGATATTCCCTTTCAGGGCATCCTGCCCGGCCTGAGCGCTAAAAAATTTGACTATATCGTCACGTCTGTCACCGCCACCAAGGAACGCAACGAGCACTACGCCCTGAGCGTGCCCGTAGCTGACGCCACCGTGGCCATGCTGGTACGCGCAGACAGCCCCTTTGCAAAGCCCGAAGACCTGAGCGGCAAAACCGTGGGTTGCCAGACCGGCTCCGCCCAGATCAAGGCCATCGACCTGCTTGCCGAAAAACTTGGCGGCAAGGACAAGATCAAGGTCAAGGAATACGTGGCCTTTGACGAAGCCTACGCCGACCTTGCCGCAGGACGCCTTGACGGCGTGGCGCAGTCCTACCCCAACCTTGCGGACGTTATCAAACGCCGCCCCGGCGTGTTCAAGATCCTCACCCCTCCCTTCGGCCCCAAGGTCTACTTTACCTGGGTGGGCCGCAACGATGCGGACAGCGCAAGCCTCGCGGCTTTCTTTGATGACGGTCTGCGCAAGCTCATCGCCAGCGGCAAAATGGCAGAGCTTCAGCAGAAGTGGTTTGGCTTTACCATGGAAATTCCCACAGAGCTGCCCACGCCCGTTCAATAGCCTTTCCTTCCTTCACACATGGCCCCGGTCCTATGAGGCCGGGGCCTGCTTTTGACAGTTTATACATTATTTCAGGAGAATAGGTATGAGTCCGGTCAATTCCCTGCAATCCCCCCGGTTTTGCGGCATCCGCACCTTCATGCGGCAACCGGCGGCAACGGGTGAAACCCCGCAGGCCGATGTTTCCATTATCGGCGTTCCCTTTGACAGCGGCGTATCATACCGCCCCGGCACCAGATTTGGCCCTGCGGCCATCCGCGAGGCCTCAACCCTGCTCAAGCCATACTCGCCCGAGCTTGATGTGGACGTGAACGAGAGCTTCACCATTGCCGACCACGGCGACATCGACACCATACCCGGCTACATGGAAGACAGCTTTGCCGCCATCACCAGCAGCCTGAAGCCTTTTTTCGCCTCCAAAACCCTGCCCGTCATTCTGGGCGGCGACCACAGCATCAGCCTGGCAAACCTGCGCGCCGTGCATGCGGCGCATGGGCCTGTGGCTTTGCTGCATTTTGACGCGCACAGCGACACCATACCCAGCTATTACGGCAAGCCCTACAACCACGGCACTCCCTTTTACTGGGCGCTGAAAGAAGGCCTCATCCTGCCGCAGCATTCCACGCAGATCGGCATTCGCGGGCCGCTCTACAGCCGCAACGCCCTTGACTGGCCCCGCCAGCAGGGCCTGCGCATCATCATGGGGCACGAGGCCCACGCAATGGGGCTGGAGGCTGTGATACGCGAGGCCCTCGCGCGCATCGGCGATGCCCCGGTGTTTCTGAGCTTTGACATTGATTTTCTTGATGCGGCCTATGCCCCCGGCACCGGCACGCCAGAGGTGGAAGGTTTCACCACCTACGAGGCCATGAGCCTTGTACGCGGCATTTGCAGCAAGCGCCGCGCGGTTGGCATGGATCTGGTGGAAGTGTTGCCCGACAAGGACGTGGCGGGCATTACCGCTTTGGCAGGAGCCTCCGTGATCTTTGCCTTTCTTGCGGCGCAGGCAGCCTTTCGAGGCGCGCAGCCCCGGACCGCAGATTGATCTGATGATGAAACAAAAATGTTTTGCATAAATTCAACATCCCGAAATCAAAACATTTTTGTTCTCATGGCCTCCTGATATATATCAATCAAAAATGAGCAACCTACTGTAAATAAATAATAATTGCCGCAATGGCATCCAGTTTGCTCAAAACACCATACTGACAGGCGGGGAGCTGTGCCGCAGGGGAGTCCTCCCACTGTTCCCCGCCGAAAACGCCCAACCGAGTGGATGCATCCACAGCAGGCTATCATGAACGAATGCAGCTTCATCCTTTCCATAATGCCGGAGCTGCTCCAGGGCGCAATAACTTCGGTTCTTGTGGCTATGGCGGCAATCTCGCTGGGTGTTGTGCTGGGCATTTCGGTGTGTCAGATGCGGCGGTCGCAGTTTTGGGGTTTCAAGCGGGCGGCGGGGCTGTACATCAGCTTTATGCGGGGCATTCCCGTGCTGGTGATTCTGTTTCTGCTGTTCTACCTGCCCTCGGCAGTCAATATTGAAGTACCCTCGCTGCTGGTTGCCGTGCTGGCCCTTGGCCTCAACACCAGCGCCTTTCAGGCCGAGATTTACCGCGGCGGCTTCAACTCCATACCCGTGGGCCAGATAGAGGCTGCCAAGGCGCTGGGCCTCAGCCGCATGCGCATTCTCACGCGCATCCAGTTGCCGCAGGTGCTGTCGCTCACAGGGCCGGAGCTGGTTAATGAGTTCATCATCCTGTTCAAGAACTCGTCGCTTATTTCTGTTATCGGCGTCACAGAACTCATGCGCCGCAGCGAGCAGCTTGTGTCCACAACCTACAAGCCTGTGGAAGTGTATCTGGCAGCAGCCATTATCTATCTGGCCCTGTGCCTGATTATTTCTCGCCTGGGCGAACGCCTCAAGGGGAAACACTGATGGACGCCCTCACCACGTTTCTGGCCCGCTGGCAGAGCTTTTTGATTGAGAACGGCCCGGATTTTGGCGCAGCG
The DNA here is from genome assembly GCF_024460775.1 of Desulfovibrio desulfuricans. Taxonomy (NCBI): domain Bacteria; kingdom Pseudomonadati; phylum Thermodesulfobacteriota; class Desulfovibrionia; order Desulfovibrionales; family Desulfovibrionaceae; genus Desulfovibrio; species Desulfovibrio desulfuricans. Next base: position 74,317 of record NZ_JANFYZ010000007.1, read on the forward strand.
CTCTGGGTGACCATCCGCATCAGCCTGGTTGCCATAGTGTGCGGTCTGGCTCTGGGTTTTGCCGCGGAGCTTGGCCGCCGCATCTGCCCGTGGCTACGCAAGCCCGTGGCCTGTTATGTGGAGTTTTTTCGCGGTACGCCCCTGCTTATCCAGCTATATCTGCTCTATTACGGCGGCCCCAGAATCGGCATCGTGCTGGATGCGGAACCCGCAGGCATGCTGGGCATGTCGCTCTATGCCGCCGCCTATTTTTGCGAAATCTTCCGCGCCGGATTCGAGTCCATCCCCGAAGGTCAGCGCGAGGCGGCGCACTGCCTTGGCATTCGCCCCTGGCGCAGGCTGTGGCGCATTGAATTGCCGCAGATGGCCCAGATAGTCCTGCCGCCCGCAGTCAACCAGATCATCACGCTCATCAAGGATTCAGCGGTGCTCTCCATTATCACCGTGGCGGAACTGACCAAGACTGCCACCCGTATCATGAACATCAGCTTTGAAATTGTCATGCCCCTGTGCCTGCTGGCGTTGCTCTACTGGATTATTTCCGAGGCAGTGGCAGTTTTGTGCGGCAAGGCGGAGGCCCGCCTGACCAGGCATTTGACGCGTTAGCGCTGCATCAGACCCGCACGGATTTATACAGAAATCCGCGCCGCCAAGGCTCCAAAGGAGAACAGGTCATGGAAGAAACAATCACCCCTGCCATCAGAATATGCGATGTGCGCAAGCGCTATGGGCAGCACGAAGTGCTTCAGGGCATTGATATGGAAGTCATGCCCAAGGAAGTGGTCTGCCTTATAGGCCCTTCCGGTTCCGGTAAAAGCACCCTCTTGCGCTGCGTCAACTTTCTTGAAGTGTACGACGAGGGCGAAATTCTGGTTGAAGGCGCACTGATGGGCTACGAGGTGCAGTACAACGGCACCCGCCGCCGCGCCAGCGAAACACGCATCCGCGAAAGCAGGCGCGACCTCGGCATGGTGTTTCAGCATTTCAACCTTTGGCCGCACATGACGGTGATGGAAAACGTCACCGAGGCGCTCATTTCCGTTGCTGGCAAAAGCCGCGCCGCAGCCGAAAAAAAAGGGCTGGAATGCCTTGAACGCGTGGGCCTTGCCGAAAAACGCAACAGCTACCCGGCCCAGCTTTCCGGCGGGCAGCAACAGCGCGTTGCCATTGCGCGCGCCCTGGCAACGGAGCCGCGCATCATGCTGTTTGACGAGCCAACCTCTGCCCTTGACCCCGAGCTTGTGGGCGATGTGCTGCAAGTCATGCGCAGCCTGGCCAACGACGGCATGACCATGCTCATAGTGACCCACGAAATGGGCTTTGCCGCCGAGGTGGCGGATCGGGTGGTCTTTATGGAAGGCGGGCACGTTGTGGAGCAAGGGCCGCCGGACAAACTTTTTCATACGCCGGAAAGCCCGCGCCTTGCGGCCTTTCTGAAAAGCTGGACGCACCGCAACGGACAGGTTGCCTAGCTTCCGCAGCACTGCCGCCAACATCCGCTACGAGTGGCAGGCAGCATATCTGGCACAAGCCTTTGGCAGGAGAACATGCCCATGAGCGAATACATCACCATTCCCGGCCGCTGCGGCGATGCCGCCATTGTGCGGGCCGGTGAACGCATCAAGATCGTCAACATCACGGGGGAGCAGGTGGTGGACACCTGGGCCTTCAACCAGCGCAATCCGCAGGAATATATGTCCATGCAGCATGTGCGGCCCGACCTCAACAAAGGCATTCCCGGCCCGGGCGACAGGCTGGTGACCAACTGCCGCCGCCCGGTGCTCACCATGCAGGAAGACACCAGCAACGGCGCGCACGACACCTTTATGGCCGCCTGCGACATCTACCGCTACATGGCCCTTGGCGTGCAGGGCTACCACGCCAACTGCACGGACAACATGTATGCGGCCCTGCGCAAGCTGGGCATACAGTTGGATTTTTGCCCCTGCCCCCTGAACCTGTGGATGAACACCCCCATTGTGGACAACAAGGCCCACTGGCTGCCGCCCCTGAGCAAGGCGGGCGACTACGTGGTGCTTGAAGCCCATTTTGACTGCGTGGTGGTCATGTCTGCCTGCCCGCAGGATATTCTGCCCATCAACGGTAAAAACTGCGTGCCTTCTGACATCAAATACAAGGTCTACGCGGCCTGATCGCGCGGCAAAAAGACAAGTACCGGCCCCCATTGCGGCGGCGCACCATAACAGACCGAACTCTTCCGGCCCAAACATCGAGGTTTATATGGCTTCCATGCAACCACCCAGCGCGTCTTCGTCCCCACGTTTCTGCAACACCGGCAGCTTCATGCGCATGCCGCGTATGGACGACCCCAAGGGCATGGATTTTGCGGTTTTCGGCATTCCCTTTGATACGGGCAGTTCCTACCGCACGGGTTCGCGCTTCGGGCCTTCGGCCATCCGGCATATTTCGAGCATGATCAAGCCCAACAACGTGATCTTTGAAGTCAATATTCTCAACGAGCTGACCGGCGGCGACTTTGGCGACGTCAATATTGTGCCCGGTTACATCGAACCTTCGTACGCCGCCATCACCCAGTTCATGCAGCCCCTGCTTGAAGCCGGGGCAGTGCCGCTGGGCCTTGGCGGCGACCACGCCATCACCCTTGCCGAACTGCGTGCCGTTGCCTCCCAGCACGGCAAGGTAAGCCTGCTGCATTTTGATTCGCACCTGGATCTGAACGAATCCGTATTCGGACAGCCGTACAACCACGGCACACCCTTTCGGCGTGCGCTGGAAGAAGGCCTCATCGACCCGTCCACCTCTATCCAACTGGGCATGCGCGGTTCGCTCTATGACCCGGACGACTTCAAGATTGCCGCCGACCTTGGCTTCAAGGTGCTGCCCGCGCACATTATGCGCGAGATGGGCTTGCCTGCGGTTATAGAAGCCATCCAGCAGCGCGTTGGCGACACAAAAGTATTCCTCACCTTTGATATCGACTTTGTGGATCCTGCCTATGCCCCCGGCACCGGCACGCCCGAGGTCGGCGGTTTTACCTCATGGGAGGTGCTGAGCCTGGTACGCGCGCTCAAAAATCTGCACTACGTGGGCTTTGACATAGTGGAAGTCATGCCCGGCATAGATCAGGCAGAGCTGACAGCCTATCTGGCCGCCAACATCGGCTTTGAATTTCTGTCCATCCTCGCATTTCAAAAAAAGAACGGCCTGCGGTAAGGCCGTTTGTGGATGAAATGGATTAAGCGCCCTAAATAACCTGACAATATTTCCGCAACTTACCATCACACGCACGGCGCAGCCCTGTTACCCTCACAGCGCTGCGCCGTTATATTTTCTGCCAGACAATCCCGTCTGGCGTGGCCTGAATCCGACTAAACTTCGGCGGTGTACGGCGGGGCTGGATCGTACTGCAAAATTTTGCGCACAAGACGGGCGTGATCAGGGTCATGAATCTGCCCAACGAGCCACAGAGCCATGTCCATACCCGCAGAGACACCCTGCGAGGTAACGATCTTGCCGTCGCGCACATAGCGCGCATCCGGCAGAGCCGTTATTTCCGGGTCGCCTTCAAGGGCGTCCATGAGCTGCCAGTGCGTTGTGGCCCGGCGGCCCCTGAGCAGCCCGGCCTTTTGCAGGATCAGCCCACCTGTGCACACGGCGGCGAGGTATTCCACCTTTTCGTACTGCTGGCGCACCCAGTCCAGAATGGCCGGGTCGCTCCAGGCGTATTCGGAAACTTCCGCAGTGCCGGGCAACAGCAGCACATCCAGCGGCGGGGCGTTTTGCAGGCTGTAGTCCGGCGTGATGCGCAAGCCGCTCAATCCGCAGAGCATCTGGCCCGTGCAGCTCAGCGTCACCACCCTGCCGCCCCCGGCAAACTGGTTGGATGCCGCAAAAACCTGCATGGGCGCTACAAAATCCAGCTCCGCCACCTGTTCATAAATATATATTCCGTATGTGAGGCCTTTTTTCATCTTTATTCTCCTTTAAAAAAATGTCGGCTGTACTGATGGGGACTCAGGCCAAGGCGGCGGATGAAGGCCTTGCGCAAACGGTCTTCGCTGCCAAAACCCGCCGACTGCGCCACCGAGGCAAAGGAATCAGCCCCGGATTCAATGAGCTCCCGCGCCCGGGTAATGCGCAAGCCTTCCACAAAGCGTGCGGGGCTGCTGCCGGTTTCTGCGGGGAATACCCGCGCGAACGACCGGGGGCTCATGTTCGCCACCTCGGCCAGGCGCTCAACAGTCAGATTCTTGCCAAGATTCGCCTCCAGCCAGCGCACCAGAGGGGCAAATCTGCCCGCATTGACCTGCGCGGCCAGCGCGGAGCTGTACTGGCTCTGGTTGCCGGGGCGGCGGCGGTACAAAAGCAGTACGCGGGCGACTTCCATTGCCAGCTTGTCGCCGTAGTCTTCCTCAACCATATCCAGGGCCAGATCTATGCCCGCCGTAACGCCGCCGCTTGTGGACGTGTTGCCATCGCGTACAAAAATGGCGTCAGGCTCCACTGTAATCTGCGGGTACAGCGTGGCCAGACGGTCAGCCACCAGCCAGTGGGTTGCCGCCCTTTTGCCGTGCAGCAGACCGCAGGCCGCCAGAATGAACGCCCCGCTGCACACGCTTGCTATGCGCGCAGACAGGGCCGCCGCCGCGCTTACCTGCTTTATGATTTCCGGATTCTCCGATGTGGCTTCCGCATCCACGGCGCCGGGAACAACAAGAATATCCGGTGAAAGATTTTCGAGTGTTGTCTCCGCCGTCAGCACAAGGCCGGATGACGTGCGCACAAGGCCGGGGGTGCAGGCGGCGAATACGGGCGTATAGCCTTGATCGTTTTTGTTGCTGTGCGCCAGAATATCCGTAGCCGTGGCAAAAACCTCCAGCGGGCCGGATACATCCAGCGAGACAATGCCGGGATAAAGAAAGAAAACAACGCGCTGTTTCATGTGTGCAGAATAGAAAACGACCGTACTGGCAGCAATGACAAAAAATAGTTTTTTTCTGCCACAATAGCGGCAACAGGACGCCGCCGGAACAGGCGGTGCAGATTGGCAGAAACAAATAAAGGCCGCCCGGGGCATACTCACGGGTATGCCGGGCGGCCTTTATATTGTTGAATGTCGGGCCTTCTGGCCCGTCTTTTACTGTTTCTTTTTATCGCGGGTCTGTTTGGTGGGGCTGCTGGGAGCCGCAGCCTTGGCAGGAGCCTTGGTGGACATGCTGCGCAGGGCGGCCTTGGCATCAGGGTCTCCGTTCTTGGCGGCAAGCTGATACCAGCGACTGGCTTCGGTCAGGTTGCGGGGAACGCCCGTACCCTGTTCGTACATGAGGCCAAGGCTGTATTGGGCGGCAGCTTCGTTCTGCTCCGCAGCCTTGCGGTACCAGTCCACAGCCTGAGTATAATCCTGCGCTACGCCGCGCCCCTGCTCATACATATAGCCGAGGTTGTACTGCGCTTCCGCATAGCCCTGCTCTGCCGCGCGTGTATACCACTGCACTGCCTTGGCGGGATCCTGGGCATAGCCGCGCCCTTCAGCGTACATGTAGGCCAGGTTGTTCTGGGCTTTGGCGTGATCCTGCTCCGCGGCCTTTTCAAACCAGTGGGCCGCCTTGGTGTCGCTCTGATTTTCGCCCTTGCCGTTCATGTAGGTCCAGCCAAGGGAATACTGAGCCGAAGCCAGCCCCTGATTGGCGGCACGGGTGTACCAGTCAATGGCGGCGGCTTCGTCCTTGGGTACGCCCTTGCCATAGGCATAGAGGTAGCCAAGATTGTACTGGGCCATGGCAAGGCCCTGATCGGCGGCCTTGCGGAACCAGCGGGCGGCCTCGTGGTAATTGCGGGGAACGCCATCCCCGGTAACCAGCGACGTGGCCCAAGAATTCATGGCGCTGACGTCGCCCTTCTCCGCCGCCAGACGGAAAAATTCCGCAGCGCGCGTATTGTTTTTCTTCACGCCCTTGCCTTCAAGGATCAGGCGACCCATGACATAGAGAGCTTCAGCATTGCCGCTGTCCACCAGCGGCTTGAGCACGCGCACGGCCTGATCGTAATCGGCCTTGTCCAGCGCGGCCTGAGCCTCGCGCAGGGTCGAGGCGTCATCAGCCAGAACAGTGCCGCCCATGAGCAGAACAGAACAGAATACCGCAGCCACCAACAGCGACAACGAAAAAACACGAACTTGCATGTGTTACAGACTCTTCAGCATTTTCAGCCAGTAAGGGTTAGGACCGCCCGGAACGGTCAGGGCCTGCTGCGCGCAGTACGCCTTGCGCGCCTGCTGCACCTTATCGCTCATCCACCATGCCAGCGGATCACTCCAGACCTCGGCGGCCTTGGCGGCGGCCTTCTGGGGTGTTTCGTGCCATATACCGGCTTCGGCCAGCATGTCCAGCAGGGCCGTGGCATCGCTTGTCAGCGCCCAGGCCTCGCGCCGCCAGAACAGCACCATGGGGATATTGGCAACCAGCGATTCCAGCAGTGTTGTACCGTTGTGGTCCAGCACCAGCAAACGGCAGGCATAGAGGTGGTTTGACAACGTGCCCGTGGCCATCCGCACCGCGGGAAAACGCTCCAGCACCCAATCCGCATCGCGCAGGGAGCCGGGAACCGGGAAATAGGGACGGTACAGCGAACAGGCCTGCACATCGCGCCCCAGAGCTTCAAAAAATCGAGCCTTGTCCTTGCGGTATTCCACTATCTGCAAGGGCGAGGGATGCGCGTCAAGCCGATAGGGAAAGGCGGGCATTTCCGTGCCGACATACAGCAGGTTTTCGCCCTTCTGCCCCTGCCAGCGCCCTTCAAGACCATCAAGCTGCGGATACGGCAGGGGAATAAAATTGCCCGCACTGCCCTGATGCTGCTTCCAGCCCCATGTGCCAAAGGCATGCTGGCTGTATTCCACCATCTCCACATCCGACACGCAGCGCACCTGCCCGTAGTCGCTGCCATGCTGCACATACATGAGGCGGTTGCCCCGCCCCCGCCACTTGGCCAGCGACTGGCGGTAATCCGCATCTTCATAGGCCAGCACGCTGGCAACACGCAGGCGCGGCCCCAGCGGATCAGGCGTAAGACGGGCCGGATGTCTGTGGCTTGCCAGCAGTTGCGGCAAGGAAGCCATGAACAGCGTCACCAGCGTGCTGGCGAAATTTTCTGGCAGATCCGCCGCAATACCGGTGGCGGCGCTGCTGTATTCCGCCTGCGGGCGCGACCTGTCCGGCCCATGGCTGCGGTGCAGCAAGGCCAGCGAAAAACGCAAGGTCTGGGCAATGCTCATGCCCTTGAGCCGGGGGCAAGGCAGGCGCAACATCAGCTTGCGCAGCACCTCACGCACCTGCTCCTTGCCGGAAAGCTTTTCCTGCTCGCCATAGTTTTTTTGCACCGCAGGCAGATATTCCATGCTCCAGGCTGCGGGAAATACCTCTTCCAGCAGGCGCGAGAACAGCCAGTGGTTGTAGGTATGCCCCAGCGCCCCGTGCATCACAAAGTCCGGCCCGGTTGCAAAACTGAACGAGCAGTCCCTCGGCAGCAGCGGCACATGCAGCGGCTCCTGCCCCCAGGCCTGCACCATGGCCTTGACCCGCCACCAGCGTTCCACAACCTGCTTGGAAACATTCATTGCCCAGGGCGTGAGCAGGGTTTCCCAATAGGCAGGGGGCAAATTGCGGGCATGCGGGCAGATACGCTCGGCAACATGAGGCAGCATATCTGCACAGAGAGCCTTTACCTCCTGGCAGGCCCGCTCCTGCAAGGGAATCTCGACCAGCGGCTCAGGAGCAAAGGTGAATTTTTTATCCCAGTCGGGAAAAAATTCTTCCTGCTCGGCAAAACACCAAGGCCCGGCCGCGCGAAAAAACGCAGGGTCGGCCTTGTGGGGCATACGCCCAAGAACAAGGGTTATGCGCCCGTTGCTCATAATCAGGCCCTGTCAAGATCGGCCCAGGAAAGCACGGTATCTTCGGGCAGATCTCGGCGGGCGCGCATACCAAGCACCTCGTCGTAATTACGGGGGGAGATGCCATGCGCGGGGCGCTTCCAGGTAAGATCGGCAGCGGTCAGCGGCTGACCGGCAGGCACGGCCCGCGTCGTCACCAGGGAGCGGCGGGCATGCTGACGTGCCGGTTCTTCTTCCGGCAGGGCGCGCAGTTCCATGTCGCCCACGCTGGCCAGCGTGGCGTTGAGCCGCTTGTAGAAATGCTTGAGGTCTTCCTTGTCCATGGCATGGTAGTGGTCGTTGCCGGGCAAGGTTTTGTCGTGCGAAAAGTGTTTTTCAAGAATACGCGCGCCCAGCAGGGTGGCGGTTTCAAGAATATGCATGTCGTTGGGCAGGGTGTGGTCGGAATAGCCGATGGCATGCTGGGGGAAATGCCGCTTGAGCGCGGGAATCATGCCCAGGGCCGCGTTTTCATCCGCAGTGGGATAGTTGAGCACGCAGTGCAACAGGGCCAGCTTGTTGCCCTTTTCTTCAATCCATTCCACGGCTTCTGCAATTTCGTGCAGATGCGCCGCGCCGGTGGAAAGAATAATGGGTTTTTTGAAATCGCAAAGGATGCGGATAAAAGGCTTGTTGGTTATGTCGGACGAGGAAATCTTGAACACGTCCATGAGGTCGTTGAGAAAGTGCGCCGACTCCACATCAAAGGGCGTGGACATGAAGGCAATGCCCGCAGCATCGCAATATTTCTTGAGGGCTTCAAATTCGTTTTTCCAGAAAGAATCGTGCTTCTTGAAGAGCTCGTACTGGCTGGAGGTGGGTTCCTTGGAGGTATCCCAGTAGGCGGGCGAATCCTTGGAGGCCAGGGTTCCGGCCTTGTAGGTCTGGAACTTGATGGCGTTGGCCCCGCCCTCGGCGGCCTCGTCAACCAGACGGCGGGCGATGTCCATGCTGCCCTCGTGGTTCACGCCAGCCTCGGCAATAACATAGGGAACGGGGATATGGGTTTCCTGAGTGGGGACGTCGAATATTTCCATGAGTTTCATGCTCATTTCCTCTCTGATGAATGATGGGTAAAAACCATACTCCCGCAAGATGCAAAAGAAAAGCATACGCTGCGGCAAATTCGCATAACACTATATAATAACTATATATTTAAACTATCCAGGCGTTTTGCCCAACGCTCTTTACCTGCGCCCCACCTGCGGATATGTTCTTTGCCCAAACCCATAAAGGATGCAGACATGGCGCACAGCAAGACACTTCGTATCGTTCTGGCCACGCAAAATGCGGGCAAGGTTCGCGAACTGGCCGACCCTCTGACCGAATTCGGCGTGGAAGTTCTGGGGCTTTCGTCCTTTCCTGAAATCGGCGACATCGAAGAAACCGGCACCACATTTGAAGAAAATGCTCTCATCAAAGCCCGGGCCGTGGCGGCCCTGACCGGCCTTGTGAGTGTTGCCGATGATTCCGGCCTGGAAGTGGACGCCCTGAACGGCGCACCGGGCGTGTACTCCGCCCGCTATTCCGATGACTGGGAGAGCCTGCCCGGCGAAAGCCGCGATGCCCGCAACATCCGCAAGCTGCTGCACTCAATGGCCGCAGTGCCCGCTGACAAACGCGCCTGCCGCTTTGTCAGCTGCATGGCCGCCGCCAAGCCCAATGGCGATGAAATGGTTGTGCGCGGCACATGGGAAGGCACCCTGCTGGAAAGCCCGCACGGAGACAACGGCTTTGGCTACGACCCTATTTTTTTTGATCCATCGGCGCGCAAATCCGCCGCAGAACTGACGCGGGACGAAAAAAACGCCCGCAGCCACCGGGGCAATGCCCTGCGCGCCCTGCTGGCCCGCTGGGCCGAATTTATGCACTAAGGCGTGGCACGCACCAATGATGCGGACGGGACAAACCGCCCGCAAATGTCGCATGGCTACAAAATTAAAAAAACAGGAGCAGGCGGGGCAACCCGCCTCTTCTTTTTTGCCCCGGCTGCAAGGCCAGCGGGCTGCACCCTCCTGCCTAGACGCAGCCCCCCCCCGAGTTCCGGGGAACCAGCCCGTCATTTTTATGCCAGCCAGGTCAGCCGCCAACCATACCTGCCCATTCTTCACGCGCCGCCAGTCTCTAAACTTTTTCACCCTTGCTCCGTTAAAATAACTGAGGCGCAAGACCTTCGGCAATTTTGCATGGAGGCAAAAACTGCCTTTTCGGCAGCCCGGAGCAAAACGAATGCTCCGCATGCGCAGGCGGAAAAATACGACCAAGACGGGCATTCACGCTATCTGCTGATTTTTTTCAGCATTTCCGGCATTGCATACTCCCGCCCCGCCGTATCCACCAGTTTGCACGTATTTTGCAAATTTTTGAGTGTCCGTCATGTCTCCGGCATGTATTGCCGCCAACAACGTGCATGACGGCTGGCGGTTCCCCGAGGTTTGCGCATGCCCGCACCGGGAACGGCACATCTTTCTTGTGAGGCACCCATGGCCAGTACCATATCCGGCTCCAACGCCATATCCAACCTCAGTGGTTCGGATACTGACTTTGATACGGTTCTCGCGAACCTCAAGAAAGTTGAGTCCACGCAACTCAATCGTCTTACTGCGTGGAAAAGCGACTGGAAACTTCGCTATGATGCTTTTGACAAAGTTATTGAGCAGGTCAGCACCGCCAGCAATGTGCTCGCAACCCTCGCCAACAAAAACAGCTTTGTTACCAAGAACGTAACCAGCAGCAACAGCAATATTATTTCTGCTGTTGCCAGCGCCTCCGCGGACGACGTTCAGCACACCATCAATGTCAGCCAGGTGGCGAGCAACGCCATATGGGCCAACACCGGGCATGTCTTTTCCAGCAAGACGGACATCATCAACACATCCGGCACATCGCAGACATTTTCATACCGCTATGCCGGCAAGGAATACAGCATGGCCGTTCCGGCCAATACCACGCTCGATTCCTTTGTGAGTATGGTCAACAATTCTTCCGACAACCCCGGCATCAAGGTCAGCATTGTTCAGGCCAGCTCCGGCTATGTTTTTCAGGTTGCGGGCAAGAGCACCGGCGCGGCCAACGACCTGGTCATTCACAGTTCCGGCCTTGTGGGCATGAGCGCATCTGGCGCATCCTCCACATGGTCTACCAACAATGTGCTGGACATGGGCAGCACGCTCACCAACCCCACAAAATATGCCTACGACCTCATCATGGAGGACGGCAACACATTTTCGGTCAAAATCAACGGCGACAAGACCAACCAGGATCTTGCAACCGCCATTAATGCGCAGGTGGGGCGCAGCATCGCCAGCATTGACGGCTCCGGCAATCTGCAACTTGCTGACGTCAAGGCCATGTATCGGCGCGACACCAGTACGCAGACATCGTTCAGCACCCCGGTCACAAAATTTTCCATGGGCTCAACGCCCACAACAACCAAGCTTACGGGTGCCCTGACTGTTGATCTGAACATCAACGATGGCGTCACCACTGGCACACGCACCCTGACCATTGCTGCCGGCACCACCATGAAGGATGCCGCATTGCAGATCGCCCAGGCTTCCGGCGCCAGTTCGGCTGAAATGACCTACAACAACGCCACTGGCGGTTGGGAGCTGAACCTCTCCAATGTGAACGGCGCAACCCTTAGCTTCGCTGACAGCGCCAGCGATTCTGGCAAGATGACTTCGACCGTCGTTGCCGACCAGACCAAGCTTGGCACCAAGGTGGTGGGCGATTCCGGTTCGCAGAGCTTTACCGCCAGCACGGCTATTACCTTTGACAGCGCCAAGCTCTCGCAAAAACTTGGCGGCACAAGCGCTGACGGCACAAAAAATTTTACCTATACCATTGTTGACAACAATGGCGGAACGCAAAGCCTGACCATCAAGCAGGACGCAACCTATCAGGATCTGCTGACCCAGCTTCAATCTTTTGGCGGCACATTAAGTGGAGATGGCAAAACCGTAACTTTTGCGAATACGGAAAAATTCTACCTGAGCGCAGGCGGCACGGGCGGCGGCATGGACGGAATCACCGTCAAGACAGACTCCACGGCCACCATCACCAACATGGCCGCAGCCAGCACACTGGAGACGCCCCCGCCCCTGACCTATACCTACACCGCCAATAACAGTTCCACGCCGCAGACATTTACAATTCCTGGCGGCTCCAAGATGGCGGACGTGATCGCCGAACTCAAGAGCAAAGGCCTGTCTGGCTCACTGGTAAGCGCGGACGGGGCAACAACCATTGACCTGCAAACAGGCACTCTGCCTACGACCGGCAGTTATTTTCTCAAGCTCGACAATATTGATTCCCTCAGCGGGCCGGGCATTACCGGTCAGGTGACATCGTCCTCCAACTGGAATATCCGCGGTGCGGCCAACGCCAAATTTACGGTGGACAACTGGCCCCTGACCATGGAATCCGACACCAACAGCGTGAGCAACGTGATCGAGGGCGTGGTCTTTACCATTCAGGACAAAGGCAGCGCATCCATTACGGTCAATACAGACATCACCTCGGTGGAAAAATCCATTCAGACGTTTCTTGATTCCGTCAACTCTGTCTTGATGACCATCAATGATTACACAAAATTTGATCCGAACAAGGACGTCACCACCAACGATCCCAAGAATAAGACCAGCAGCAACTATAGCACCTCGCAACTGACTACTGAAAAAGGCGGCCTGTTGCAGGGCAACTACGGCGTGCAACTGTTCAAATCGCGCTTCACTTCGTTGATCAACAGCGCGCCCCCTGGTTTTGCCAGCCGGACGTCTGCCTCTGATGTGCTGTCGGGCGATGTGCTTGCCAACCTCGCCAACATGGGCATCAAGGTTGAAACCGACCAGTCGAGTTCCAACTATGGGCTTTTGGTAATTGCGCCTTCGTCCGGCATTGCTGAATTGCAGCAGATGGACAAGAGCAATTATGAAAAAATGATCAACAGCAACCTTTCGGATGTTGTGGATTTTTTCTGCTCCAGCGGCACCGGCACGACTACCAGTTCTGATTTTCGCTACGGCAGCCACATTGCGGGCATTACCAAGGGTGGTTCGTATGATGTGAACTACTCGGTTGACGCTGGCGGCAATATTACCAATGTCACGGTTGGCGGCGTGGCCGCAACGCGCGACACGAGCCAGCCGGGCTATTACTACAGCGTTGCTTCAGGTGATGCGCGGGGTCTCTCGCTCCAGATAGACAACCTCACCCCCGGCGATCACTCGGGCCAGATACGCATCAAGGAAGGGCTGATTCAGACGGTCAGCACATTCCTCAAGGGTGAACTAACCTATACGGACGTCAACGTCTCGGGCACTGGTACCGCAGAGCAGACGTCCGCAGCAATTGCGCTTAAATCGAAAAACGGCGCCTTGATGGTTCTGAAAAACAATTATCAGAGCATCATGGAAAATATCGATAAAAAGATTACCCAGGAACAGGAGCGCCTTGATACGTGGGAAGCCCGGCAAAAAAAATACTTTGCCAACCTTGAAACCCTACTTAAAAAATACAATACCCAGAAAGATCAGCTCACGTCACAGCTCAAGCAGCTTTCCAGTTCGTCAAGCAGTTCCTCCTAACCTGCATGAAACAACAATAAGGTCAGCCAAAGAACACCGCCATAAGGACACACTATGAACAAAGCGGCGCAAGCATATTTTCAGACCAAGGTCGGCACCACGGATCAGGGGCAACTTTTGCTCATGCTCTATGACGGCGCACTCACATTCATACAGCAGGCGCGCACAAAAATGATTGCCAATGACTATGCGGGAAAGGGCATCCTTATCTCCAAGGTCATCGACATAATCAATGAGCTTTCCGCTTCTTTGAACATGGACAAGGGCGGCAGCCTGGCTGTGAACCTGAACAACCTGTACCTGCTCTGCACGGCCCGTTTGCTGCGCGCCAACCTGAAAATGGATATGGATTCACTCAACAGTGTGGAATCTATCCTTTCGGGCCTGCGCGGCGCCTATGCCCAGATTATTGAAACCCCAGAGGCCCGTCAGGCGAGTAACGATATCGCCACCCGCCTGCAACCCATGGGAACAATGACCAGATCCGCGCAGCCCATCATACCGTCAACAGTTACCGCCGTGCCGCGCTCCCACGCTCAGGCTGCCTATGGCCGTAGCGCCATGCGCCCCGCAGCCCCGGCGGCGGAGGCTCCCCGCCAGACGGGCGATGCCCAGCGCGCGCATGTGCAGTCTTTTGATCAGGCCGCGCCGCAGGCGGCAGCGGCACAGCCGCGCCTGCCCGGCGCTTACGGCAAACCCTAGCATACCAAAGCCTTGCCCTGAACAGGGAGGCGGATAGCAGCATTACGCAAAAAGCGGCGGCGGCACATATGTGCCGCCGCTTTTTGCGTAACCAGATTGAAAGACAAAAAAAACATCTTCCTATGCCCCAATAAAAAACTGGCGTTACAAGCTTGAATCGCCGAAAATGCTTCGCACGGATTTCTGCAAGGCGCGGACTACGATCTTTCGCAGACAAACTTACGGCGGAACGGAACGCCAGTTCCAAAGAGACCGCATATATCGGGAGAACCGGCAACATGCCAGAAGGATTGCGACTTACAAAAAATTCAGATGCGGCTATTATTGTCTTGCATGAAATATATGGCATTAATCCATTTATGCACGCTGTTTGCCAAAAATATCATTCACTGGGCTATGATGCATACTGCCCAAATCTTCTGGGCAGATCTGAATATTTTCCCTACGACAGACAGGATATCGCCTACGCTCATTTCATCAAGCATGGAGGATTTGACAGGAACAGCCTTGTTACAGACCTGTGTGAAAGCATACGCCGAGAATATAAGCAAATTTTTCTACTGGGGTTCAGCGTAGGGGCGACCCTTGCCTGGATATCTTCCGCCAGCGGGATATTTGATGGAGCCGTATGTCATTACGGCTCTCGTATCAGAGACCACCTGCAACTTACCCCGTCTTGTCCCGTTTTGCTTCTCTTCGCCGGTCAGGAGGCGTCTTTTTCGCCGGAGAGCATATTGCCCTCACTTTCTGCCATCCCAAATGTGCGCGGCGAGATATTTAATGCAAGGCATGGCTTTTGCGACCCTTTCTCACCAAACTACAATGCCCCCGCCGCCATGAAGGCGGAAAAACTCGCGCAGAATTTTTTGCTGGAAAAATCAGGAACAACAAAAGAAGCCGCAGCCAAACATGAATAAAGGCATACCGGCTCTGGGAAACGATCATCATCCTCTTTGACAGGCCTTTCCCGAGAAGATATCCTCCCCAAGATTATAACGCCGCTATCCGCTCCACAATCTATCCATATTTTACATTACTGCGAAACAAGCGCCATGGTGAAATCCAAAGAGTCTTCTGTTCACTGCAAAAACACATATCTCAAATTATTTGATATGTTTGACAAAGCAGGCGTCCCGCCAGAAACGCGCTGGCGTTCCCTGCTGCTTTTTTTCAGGGAAATGAAGGACTACCATTTTCTTGATGAAGAACAAAAAATTGCCATTCTCGAGCAGATGGAAGAACTGTTAAAAAACAGACACTACTCTGATGAACAGCTTGTTTCCACAATCCGCAAATGCAGCGAAATTTTCAGCAAGCCAATTGTGAATCAGCTCGACAGTATGGTTCACGAAACGTCTTCCATCATAGACCAGTTCTTCAGCAAGCTGTCTTCGCGCTACGGCGACATTGCCCACCTTGAGAAAGAAAGCCTTTCCATTGTGGCGGAAAACGGCGATAGCACCGTCATGCTTGAAAAGCTGCAATCAGCCTTTCACAGGGTCAAAGTTCTTTTTGAGGAAGACATCTGCAACCTTGAAAACCTCGCCTTCATTGACCCCCTGACTCAGGTTGCCAACCGCCTGAGCCTTGATCTTTTTATCAAAAATTCTACGGCCCGGTGGCACGAAGAAGGGCAACCCCTTGCCCTGGCCCTCTTTGATATCGACCACTTCAAAACCTTTAACGACACCTACGGTCACCTTATCGGCGATCAGGTGCTTAAGGTTGTTGGCTCGCACCTCCGTAGGGCGCGCGAAGAAATTGATACAGAGACAGATGCCCTTGCAGCGCGCTTTGGCGGCGATGAGTTTGCCCTTGTGGCCTCCGGGGCCAACGCGTATATGTTGCCCGAAATCATCAGCCGTTTTTGCAGGGCCATCAAAAATTTCAACCTGCTCATCCGCGATACGGAAGGCAATGTTGAAAAAAACAACCTGCACATTACCGTCAGCGCTGGCATAGCGTTGCTGGATGCCAAAGCGCCGCGAATCCAAACGGCAGAGCAGCTTTTTGACCGGGCGGACAAAGCCCTGTACCACGCCAAGCACAATGCCCGTTCACGCGCTGTGGTGTTAAAAGCCAACGATCAATACCTGATTCTGGACGAAGAAAATCACAAGGCTGTCTAGCGCCGGGGCAATGGCCCGCGCAGCTTGAGCACCATTAAAAAAGGCGGGTTTTCCCGCCTTTTTAATGGTGCCAGAAAAATCAGCCGCATGCCCGCCAGTAAAGGTCCTAACCCCTTGCTCCCCCATTTTTTACAGCCCAGCCGCCTCTGGCTCGCTGAAAGCAGAAATTTACCGCCACGGCGGCAAGGCAAGCTGTCAAAAACGCCCCCGCCATATCCAGCGGATAATGCACCCCCACAAAAATCCTGGCCCAGGCCGTAGCACCCCCCAGCAGCATGACAAACAGCGCAATGCCACGCGAACCCTTTTGCAAGAGCAGCGCAAACGCCATCGAAAACAAAAAAGTAGCGTGCAAACTGGGAAAGGACGATGTGGGGTCGTGGGCAATCAGCATTCGCCCAAGCCCCAATACAAAGGGGCGGGGATTACAGTGAAACATTCGGATCAGGCAGGCTGAACCCATGGACACCGCCACGGTCAAAACCACGCGTAACGCCAGAGCAACGGCAACCCCGCGTGGCTTTTGCCGCACAACAGCCAGCAGAGCAAGCAGCATGGCGATGCCGACAGGCCACTCAGCCAGCATGGTCCCGGCCCACACTGCAAAGGGAGAGGCCGCGTCGCTGGCGTTAACAGCAAGAAAAATCTGATGATTCAGTGACATCATGCTCTATACCGGGATACAACAGATCAGAAAAAATCCGCATTATGCGCGCTGAAGCGTGTTGTCAAAAAATCCTTGAACACGGCTACAGATGAGGCCGCAGTGTTGCTCCAGGCAAAATCCTGAAAAACAAAATGTCCGCAATACGGCAGCATGAGCAGGGAGGCACCCGGGATCAGTTTTTTCATGTCCACAAGCTGCTCTGGCAAAACGATATCCCGGTCGCCGCCCACAATAAGCGTTGGCGTTTGAAGGGCTTGCAAAATTTCAACTTCAACAACGCAATCCCTGCTCCACAACTCTTTTGTCTTACTGATAAAACTCTCAAGCATTGGAGCAGGGTTCAGCTCGGCATACTGCTGCGCAACTTCCGGCATATGCTCCTGAACAAAATCCACAGACAAAGCCTCAACCGTTTCCAGCCAGCCTTGCGACATCCCCGACACGCCAAGATAATTGGCCGATATGGCAATGAGGTTCTTTACCTTGTCTGGCAGGCAGTTTGCCATATGCAAGCCGAGGTTTGCCCCATCGCTGTAGCCAACAATGTGAAAAGGCGGCAGATCAAGCGCCTGTGTGAAAGAGATCAGTTCATCCGCCATCAGGGCATACTCAAACGGAGCTTCGGTATCCGCGGTTCTGCCGTGCCCGCGCCTATCAACAGCAATCACGCGGAAATCCTTTGCCAGTTCTGCCAGCAGGGTTTCGTAATTTTCGCAGGTATCCAGCCCGCCGTGCAAAAAGAGAAGAGGCTCCCCCTGCCCTTCTGTTGTATAAAACCAGTTGATTCCATCTGTTGGTATCTGCATTGCTTGCGCTCCAGCATCTGATGTATTTGTTATATTGGCTTGTTGCGATGGTTTATCAACTTTAGAGCGTTGCCGTTAATGCCCAGAGCATACAAACAAAAAGAGCCGGGGTAGACCATACTCCGGCTCTTTTTACAAATATCAGAGTTTGCTTTTCAGGTCACTGCACGCCCTTGCCATTAAGAAATGGGCCGTAGCGTTTATCCGTTCCCATGATATGGCCCACGAGCCACTCTTTCAAAAAACGCATGATTTCCATGGTGACCTTGGCGCGACCATTTTTAAGTTCCTGCTCAAAGGCCAGAACTTTTTCTACCAGATCACGGTGCGCTTTTTTGTGTGCAGGCGCTTCTGCGTAGCCATAGCGGTCAAAAAGCTCTTCTTCCGTGGCAAAATGCTTTACCGTGTATTGCTTCAACCTGTCCAGCACGCCTGCCAGCACCTCTTCTGAGCGGCGTTGCCGCATGGCGGAATTAAGCTCATTGATAAGGGCCACAAGCGCCTTGTGCTGCTCGTCAATCTTTGCAATTCCCACAGAAAGATCGTTTGTCCAGCATATAAGCTGATCGGAATCTACAACGCCGCCAAGATTTCCTTGCCCCATGGCGCTGACGATGGCGTCCAGTTCTTCTGCCTGACCAGATATTTCCACGAGCACACGGATGGAATTATTGACGTGCTCCGCCGTTTCTTTTGCAATGGTGTTGACTTCAGCCGCACCTCTGCGAACATCTTCACTCGCTGCGGTCTGTGCCTGACTGGACGCCGCGATGGCAGAAACTTCGTTGGCGGCCTGCTGAACAAATCCCGCAATCCTGTCCACATCTTCGGCGGCCTGTTCTGCGGCGCTAGCGCTTGTAACAATATCTTGTGCGGCGGCATCTACAGCCTGAACATTTTCGCGCGCCTTGGCCTGAATATTTCTCAATGACTCGCCGACCTCGCTGGTGGCCTTCATTGTCTTTTCCGCAAGCTTCCGCACTTCGTCGGCGACCACGGCGAATCCGCGGCCGGCTTCGCCTGCCCTGGCGGCCTCAATGGCGGCGTTCAGGGCCAACAGGTTTGTTTGATCCGCGATGTCGGAAATAACTCCAAGCACAGCTCCAATGCCCTCGGCCTGTTGCCCAAGATTGGCCATGGTTTCCTTGAGCAGCAGAATGCGCTCTTTAACCTGATCAATAGAAAGAACTGCCGAGCGCACCCCTTGCGCGCCCGACACAGCCCCCTGCTGCGCCAAAGCAGCGTCATCCGCAGCTTTAACGGTATTGAGCGCTATACTCTGAATGGCGGAATTAATCTGTTCTATGGCCTGCGAGGCTTCCTGCATTCTCTCCCGCTGATGCACCACATCGCGGTCCACATTCTCCATGTTTTGACCAAGTTCGCGGATACCGGAAAAAATACTCGAGGATGCAGTGGCTGCTTTTTGCGAGGCGGTGCGCATGTCATTGAGCAGTTGCCGCACCTGCGCTTCCGCAGCGCGGCTTTCCTGCAATGCAAGCTCGCTGTCTGCCGCGAGCCGGTGCGCTTCGTCGCCTTTATGCCGGGCATCTTTAAGCGCCTGATCCAGCGAGGCAACCATAGTGCAAATACTTTCGCGCAGGTCTGAATATTCTTTGGGCATGGAACACGCTGGGTATGCTGCGGGGCGGCCACTGGCGATCTCTTGTGCGTAATTACGTATGCTGCGTAAAGGAAGTATCAGCTGCCTATAGACCGTCCATATTAAAAAAAGACCAGCCGTGGCCGCCAATAAAAATAATGCGCCGTGTATTATAAACGATGCATTAGAAATAACGCCATATGTGAATGATGCTGCGCCACCGCACATCAGCACGGCAGCAGAAGAAAATAACCGGAATGAGAGGCTTGTTCCTGATGCAATAGCCATGACAGATCCCCTGATGTCGTCGATTGTCGATTTTCAGGAAGCAAAAACGGTTCCGATAAAAATGCTGGCTAAACAACTCAACGGGAATATTAACAACTTTTGTATATAATTATACAAGTTAAATGAAACTGTCACTAAAGAAATACGGTAGCTTCCTATCTTTTAAATCGATGTCAAAGAGCCTACCCATTCTTGAGTAGTCTGTATAATAAAATCAAAAAAAGTCGCTAGAGATTCACCGCCCCATCCATTGACCATAGCACCTGCCTTGTTTGAGACATAACGGATGCATTAAATTTTTTATTAGCTGAAAAAATAATTTTTTTGGAAATAAACAAAATAATCACTGTTATACTGAACAAAACAATGAGTATTAAAACTTCTCACTACAGCAACAAAGGAAAGCATGCGCGCTTCAAGGTCAAACGTGTTCCATGATAGTCACGTGTGACATAAAGTCGCATATGACCGGGCGGCGGTATTCACATAGCAAACGCAGGATTGCGGAAGCTGCACTCCGGTAAGAGTGCAGAATGGCGCGGGGGGAGGGGGAAGGCTGCTTAACTCAAAAAAAGGACGGGTGCCGCATGTACGGCATGACACCATACATGCGGGCTGACGCTGACAGGGGGAGTTTGCTCTACCCTGCCAGTTCACCAAGCTCTTGCAGGCGCTGCTCCGCAAATTCCCAGCGCAGCAGCAGTTCGGTCTGCTCTGTTTCCAGCGCCACCAGCCGGTCTGTGGTTTTGGCAAAAGCTTCTGGATCTCGAGCGAACAGCTCAGGATCGGCAAGGGTTGCCTCCAGAGTTTTCTGCTCCTGCTCCAGGGCGTCCATGCGCTCGGGCAGGGCTTCCAGCTCCTTGCCCAGTTGTTCAAATTCCCGCTGTTCCTTAAAGCTGCGTTTGCGGGGCTTGTCCGAGGCGAGGCGCTGGCTTGTACGGGCGGTTTTTTCTTCCGGCTTGCGCTCCTGCGCAGGGGTCGAGCGCTGACGCAGCCAGTCGGTATACGCGCCAACATACTCGTGCGCCATGCCGTCGCCTTCCAGCGCGATGACGCTGGTGACAAGATTATCCAGAAAACTGCGGTCGTGGCTGACCACAAGCACGGTGCCGGAATAATCCGCAATCAGCTCTTCCAGCAGGTCAAGGGTTTCCGCATCCAGATCGTTGGTGGGTTCGTCCAGCACCAGCACGTTGGATGGCCGGGTAAAGAGCTTTGCCAGCAGCAGGCGGTTGCGCTCGCCGCCGGAGAGCACCTTGACCGGCAGGCGCAAGCGGTCGGGAGTGAAGAGAAAATCCTGTAAATATCCTGCCACATGGCGCGTGCTGCCGCCTACCGTGACCACGTCGTTGCCCTCGGCAACGCTGTGCATGACGCTGGCTTCCGGATCGAGCGTTTCGCGCAACTGATCGAAATAGCTGATTTCCAGATTGGTACCCAGGCGCACCTCGCCTTCTGTGGGCTGCTGCTCGCCCAGCAACACGCGGATAAGAGATGTTTTGCCCGTGCCGTTTTCGCCTATCAGGCCCACGCGGTCGCCGCGCTGAATGATTGTGGAAAAATTGCGGATAAGGGGCGGCTGACCGGAATAGCCGACTGAAATATTGTCGGCCTCAATAACCAGCTTGCCCGAGCGCCCGGCCTCCTGCGCGGCCATACGCACGTTGCCCTGCCTGTCGCGCCGTTCGGCGCGCTCGGCCCGCAGGGCCACAAGAGCACGCACCCGGCCCATGTTGCGCGTGCGGCGGGCCTTGATGCCCTGACGAATCCACACTTCCTCCTGCGCAAGCTTTTTGTCTTGCAGCGCAAAGGCGCGCTCCTCGGCGGCAAGGCGTTCCTCGCGCCGCTCGGGGTAACGGTCGAACCCGCAGGAATAGTTGTGCAGCTTGCCCCGGTCGATCTCCACAACACGTGTGGCAAGGCGCTTGGCAAAGGCCCTGTCGTGGCTGACAAAAATCAGTGTGCGGGCCTTGCGCAGCAAAAAATCTTCCAGCCAGGTGATGGTGGCGATGTCCAGGTGGTTGGTGGGTTCGTCCAGAATGAGGTCTTCAGAGCAGATCAGCGCCCGCGCCAAAGCCACGCGCCGCTTGGTGCCGCCAGAGAGCGAGGTAAAATCCGCATCGGGATCCAGCCCCAGATGATTGATGACGGCAAGCACATCGCCGTAGCGCTCCCAGCCGCTGCTCAGCTCAAGGCTGTGCTCGGCCCCGGCATGGGCTGCGGCAAGGGCCGTGCCCTCCTCGCCCAGAACCTCCGCCACCAGAGAAAAAACCGTGCCGCGCCAGCGTTCCGGCACATCCTGCGGCATCTGGCCTATGAGCGTGCCGGGGCGGATAATCATGCCGGAATTGGGCTGCATCTGCCCGCCGAGCAGCGCCAGCAGCGATGACTTGCCCGCGCCGTTGCGACCCACGAGACAAAGCCTGTCGCCCACTTCAACCGAAAAATCCGCAGAATCCAGTAGCGGCTTGCCGCCGAGGTTCAGGGTAACGCCCTGCATGCTCAAAAATGCCAAAATATTCTCCAACACGGTGATATGATTCTGCCCAGGGCTGTAGTTGCTCTGGGTTGTGCCTGCCCTGCGATGGTGCGTTGTGCGATCCGCAAACCGGGTGACCAGCGCTGCGCGCAAAAAAAAACGCGGCACCTGCGCCCTGCAGAGGCGTATCATTACCCCAGCGGCGAAACTGACGCAACGGGCCGCTGACAAGCCTGTGCGTGACGCATCCGCACAACACGGATGCAAAGGTGGTCTTGTCTTACCCGCACAAAGCGAGTAGCCGAAAGCATTGACGGAATTTCACTCATCACCCAAGGGCGGGAATATGCGGAGCGCAAAAATCTTTTGCTGGTGTTTTCTCTTTGTGTTTTTTGGCGGATTTGGCCGCGCCCTTGCAGGCGATATTCAGGTTCACGAGGGCACGCAAACAACATCCCAGGGCCCAGTTGTGGTTAAGGCCTTTCTTGCCGCCGGGCAAGCGCCGCACCCGGCTATCATTGTGCTGCACGGCAGCCAGGGGTTGGATAAATTTCGGGCATTTTATGAGCGCAACGCCACACAATTCGCCCGCGCTGGTTTTGATGCCTATGTGCTGGATTATTATAATGAACAGGATGTCGCATGCTCCAAAACTGTGGAAACGCGACGCGCAAATTTTTCAAAACGTATAGGCGCGTGGTCGCAGATGGTCGGCGATGTTGTGACAGGCGTGCTTGCGCAGGAGCAGAAGGCCCGCCCCGTTGGCATCGTGGGTTTTTCTCAGGGGGGATATCTGGGAACATCCGTTGCCAGCAAGGATACAAGAATCGCGGCGCTGGTTGTGTATTACGGCGGCATCCCCGCCCTGCGCAGGCCTGACGGCAAGCACCCCATTACCCACATGCCGCCCTTGCTGGAACTGCACGGCGATGCGGATACCGTTGTGCCCATGGAAAGAGGCAAGGAACTGGTGGAACTGACCCGCAGCCTTGGGCAAACCGCTGAGATGGTCATCTACCCCGGCGCAGGACACGGCTTTAACCGCTCTGCCGCCACAGACGCGGAGCAGCGGGCGCTGGAGTTTTTTCAGCGGGTGTTGATGGACAAGAGGTAAAGGGAGCCCAATAGTTAGTGTCCGTGGGATGCCAGATAACTACCAGAAGGAATTTTCACCTAAAGAGCCTGCCGCCAAATGTTAACCCCTTGGCGGTGGTTATTGAATCTGCGGTTATGCCGGGATCTGTTCGGAGGCATGAGGCCAAGGCCAGTAGGCAACTCTGGGCATTCTGACACATCTTATATTTTTCATGCAACAGGGCACGATGAACATGATGGGAAACTTGAAAAAATGATTCGTATTTGCTGATTAGATTTTTTTTGCAGTGCCGTAGCGAAAAACGCCGCGTTCCGAGATAATCAGTTCAGAAAAACTGCTTTGCCTCAAAATTTCGTCTGTACGGCGATTGAGGTTGCATCCATCGGCAATCCGTGTCCATGAGCTGTTGGCAAAGTCAACAAATTTCCCGGCCCGCGCTCCCTTGGGCCGCACATGCTCTATAAAGATAAACAGGCCGCCCGGCTTGAGCACCCGCTGTATTTCACTCATGCTTTTTTCAATATCCGCAGTGCAAAAAAGCAGCGTGGCGACCACCGTGTCAAACTGCCCTTCTGCAAAAGGCATTTCCTCAACATTGCCCCGAAAAAAAGTAAAATTCTTCCCGGCCCGCCGTTCAAGCTCCGGTGATGACTGGCGATCCACCCCGGTCAGGCTGCGTATCTTTGCAGGATTATAATATCGGAGGTTAACTCCGGTCCCTATCCCGGCTTCAAGCACATCGCCATATGCGCGGGGGATTATTGCTGAACGCATTTTCTTCAATACCCACGCTTCTAAAGGCATCATGGCGATGTCGTATATGTTCATGTCCGATTCCATTTGTTGTGCGGAGGGTGGGATTCAAATCACCATACAATATACCGATATAAAATATAATTTTAATTTTAAATTTGAGCAATATCCGGTTCTGTATCCAAAAAAACTAACTCCATAAATTTCTTTCAAATATTTTCACCATAACTTTGAACACGAGAGCAATGGAGAATATTACTCTGCTGGCGACTAACGCGCATCGTCTGGGAACCACGTTGCTCCTACGAGGAAGACAGGTAATTCCATAAAGGCGTTCAAAAATTAAAATTGATCTTGTCATGTGGCCAAAAAAAGAATAGTGGATAAAGAAATAACATAAAATCACACCAACAATATCTATGAATGAATTAGAACAATTATTTGAAATGAATTTTATTTCAGACATTTATGAAACTAAAATTCGTAACAAGTCTGGACGCGGCATTGATCGAATGTCAGTCATAGACTTTGACAGAAAAAAGGAAGTACACTTTAGCACTATTGCAAGGAAATGCTGCTCTGGCACCTATAAATTTTCTCTTTATCTCCAGCGCCTAATTCTCAAAGGCCCGCATAGCAAACCCCGTTCCATATCGATCCCAACTGTCAGATATAAAATTGTATTAAAAATTCTAAATATAATTCTCCAAAATTATTTTCCGGACTGTGTCAAACGCGAACTTCCCAATGTTAAAGTTCGTAATCTTGCCTCACAAATTTCTTCCCATGATAACGCATTATATTTGCACAGACTAGATATCAAATCATACTATGACAATATAAACATCGAAAAACTTTGTTCTATTCTTACTGGAAGTAACATACCTCCAGCGATACTAGCACTTATACGAGGAGCAATTACGACACAAAGCGTTCAATCTGGACATCACAAAAGTGACTTACACAATATCATTCCAACAAACGGAGTTCCGCAGGGCCTTCCAATATCAAACATGCTAGCAGAAATATATCTAAGAAATATTGATACTGAATTAAAAGCCAAATTTGAATATTATGATAGATATGTCGACGACATTGTTATTCTATCTAAGACCAAAGACAATATAGACAAATACTGCGAAGCAGTGTTTTCTGACATTGACCTAGAACTAAATACTGAAAAAACTAAATATTTCTGCCAAGATTCTCCCGTACAATTTTTGGGCTATACACTTTTGCAAAATGAAATCACCGTCAAGGCAACAACTCTCGAGAAGCATTTACGATCAATCTCAATGATGTTTGCAAGACTTAAAAAAACTCTATCCCTAGAAAAAAAAAGAAAACGGAAAATTGGAGTCGGGATAATAAAATCTGCTTTTGTAGAAGATTTGAATGTCAAGATTGCCGGAGCCAAATATCAAAACAAGAGATATGGTTGGCTTCAATATTTTTCTGAAATCACAGATACTCAGATCCCGTACCTAATTGACAATTTTGTTCGCACACAATTCCAAAAAAGCCCCGTATTTAGCACGATACCACCTGATCTAAAGCATGCATCCCGGGCTTTTTATGAATTAAAATTTAGCGGAAAAAGCACTACGTACTTGCATAATTATGAAGAGGTCGACACACAAAAAAAACGAGACTGGCTTACCAAGAGAGGTCTAGCCCCGGGCACATTTACAGGCCCAAATATTGACCAACTCTACGCCTACCACGTTGGACGCTTCTTAAGTCAGATCGAAAGGGATATGGGGCTTGACTATAAAATTTGAGGAAGGGGGGCCGCACTGCGGACCTGCTCCCGTTGAAGGGCGCGGCTATTCTAACCTACTCGTTTAATTACAGCTACCAGAGAAAGATTCTTTCACTGGCAAGAACCCCAATGCAATTGGGCGTCTGCACTTTGTACTTATCCCCCTTCCTCAATTAACGCAAGGCATTAGACATGAAAGACATGATTGAAAACCTAAAAAAATCAACTTGGACAACTCTAAAAAGCAGATTTATCGCTGCTGAACGATGCAGAAAGAAACATAACGTTCTTGTTTTTTCAATTTCATTTTTATCTATCACACAAGTTATTATTGCCATATTGGATAGTTGCAAATTTACCATACCAGCACTAAACATTGACAACACTAATTCAAATTACGCGACACTGTTAATGGCTATTATGGTTCTTGTAATTGCAAACCAAGATTCACTAAGCAAACTTTTAGCAAATGCTGATAATTACCATCGATGTGCAAATCAAATTTTATATTTATCAAAAAGGCTTGAAAAAATTCCTTCTGAAATGACGCCTGAAGATATTCAGGCAGTAGATCAAATATCAAAAGAGTACAGTTCAATCCTTGAGCGTTTCGACCTCAACCATTTACCTAATGACTACAGAATGGTAATGTTCGAACACCCAAACGATTTTACGCTTTCTTTTATAGAACGCTGTCGCATATATATTGCGTACATTTCAGACATTTACCTTCTTCCACTAATTTATTGTTCGACTCCTTTCTGTATTTTTCTTATTTCAAAACACACATAGCTGTTACCAGAGGTACATATCATTATTTGTATTAGTTAAAAAAAATTACGCCATAAAAAGAACGGGATCCAAGACCTCATGCATTGAGTATGGTTTGGTCACCATAACATCATAATTTTGGCTCCTAGAAACCGCGCAAACAATTTCAAGTAGATCATCTCTGTCTATAATATGCATTGATGATAAAAAAATTACCGCACCGCTCTAGCCTGCTGTAACATGCTGTAAGGAACAATCCTCTCCATATCCGTTTGCTTCTGAGCATCCATCGAATCTGCTTCGTACTGCGCCTGCAAGTTGACCCACAAATTGAGGTCAGTTTCAAAAAACTTTGCAAGCCGCAGAGCCGTATCAACAGAAATGCCCCGCTTCTCGTTAATAATCTCATGCACTCGCGAAGCGATAATCCGCAACTCCAGCGCAAGCGTGGAGGCCGTAAGACCAAGGGGGGCCATATATTCTTCGCGCAATATTTCGCCGGGGTGAATAGCAATCATAAAACATCTCCTAACCATGCGTGGTGTTTCGCTGTTCTTTGCCAGTAGCTTTGCCGCTAGTGATAATCCACCACTTCCATATCATATGCGCTTCCATCTTCCTACCGAAAGCATATGCGCCATTGCATGTTAATGGCAATTCTGAATTGTCCATCCCGATCTCCCGTCAATTTTTCCAGCCTGTTGCCTGAAGGAATTCGGAGCGAATTGAGCTGGCCTGTCGCATGCAGATTGCGCAGGTCGCCTGTGTTCACGTGTCGCTAACGGGCAATGCGCGCGCCAATTTTATTCGCCTCGGCCCGATGCAACATCCTCTTTGCCACCTCGTTTCCCTGACCTCTGATTGCTGCGTGCCGCGCTCTCAGTAAAAAGGAATATTTGTGCAAGATATCGAATCATGGATTAAAAAAAATATTGTTGTTCAATCAATCAATCTTATCTAAAATGTAATAAAACACTTGTAAATTTAATATTGAACAAAAAACAATGTATTATGTAAAAAATTAGAACAAAGAATTGAGCAATTGTTGCTATTTTCTTGATTTGTCAATCGATGAAGCATATCTTTACTCACAGAACATACCTTAATCCATGCATGACAATTAAAACTAAAGTGGTCATGTATAACCAAAGGAGTCACGAATGAGTACGGAGCTTAAGAGGATGCATATGGGACAGATCACCTCCTTTTTTATTCCCAACGTCACTCTCGTCGGCGAGGGGTGTTCCAAAGAAATTCCTGATCGTCTGAAAAATATTGGCGGCGTCAAACCCTTGCTTGTTACCGACCCAGGCATTGTCAACGCCGGCATACTCAAGCAGATCACCGACATCCTTGATGCTGCAAAAATGAAGTACGCCATATATGACAAGACCGTTCCAAACCCCACCGACAACAACGTTGCTGAGGCCTTTGGTGTATATAAAAAAGAAAAATGCGACAGTATCATTACGCTTGGCGGCGGCAGTTCGCACGACTGCGGCAAAGGCGTGGGTTTTCTTGCAAGCAACGGTGGCAAAATTCACGATTATGAAGGCGTGGACAAGTCCAAAAATCCCTTCCCGCCCTATGTAGCTGTCAACACCACGGCGGGCACGGCTTCGGAAATGACCCGTTTTTGCGTCATCACCGACACTTCCCGCAAGGTCAAAATGGCAATTGGCGACTGGCGCTGCACCCCCAGCGTGGCCATTGACGACCCGTTGCTGATGATGGGCATGCCTCCGGCACTGACCGCTGCTACGGGCATGGACGCACTGACCCATGCCGTGGAGGCCTATGTTTCCATTGCGGCGACCCCCATGACCGACGCCTGCGCTGAAAAATCCATGGAATACGTCAACCGTTATCTACGTCGTGCAGTGGCCAACGGCCGGGACAAAGAAGCCCGCGAGGGCATGTGTTACGCGCAGTATCTGGCTGGCATGGCCTTCAACAACGCAAGCCTGGGGTATGTGCATGCCATGGCGCACCAGCTTGGGGGCTTTTATGACCTGCCCCACGGCGAATGCAACGCCATCCTGCTGCCGCATGTGTGCGAATACAATCGTATTTCCAGCCGACGCCGTTTTGGCCGCATTGCTCAGCTACTGGGCGAGCTGACGCAGGGCATCAGCGCCGATGAAGCCTCGCGCAAGGCCATTACCGCCATTAACATCCTGTCCAGGGACGTGGGCATTCCCGAGGGCTTGGTTGCCCTGGGCAAAAAGTACGGCAAGAATGTGCGCGAAGCCGATATCCCCACTATGACCGCCAATGCCCAAAAGGATGTCTGCTGCTTTACCAACCCCCGCACCATGACCGATGCGGACGTGGCTGCCGTGTACAAGGCGGCCATGTAATAACGGGCTGAATACCGGTATTGCCGACTTGGGCCGTTGCGCAGCGCAACGGGCAACACGGCGCTATCCGAAAGATGCAGTGTAAAAACCGGCGCGAAATATCCACGCCGGTTTTTTGTAGGCAGCCGTACAATATTTTACGTTATTAATCTACTGTATTTTTTATATTCACCAGTGCAGCTATTGAAAGGCCGGTTTGCCAGCTTGCGAAGAGCTGGTGTATAACATTACTTCCCTATTGATGGTATAATTATGCATAATTGTATTTCTTGTGCATTACACTTTTGTATTGCTGACTTGTATTGATATGGATTCTCTATAAGTTTAATGAAAAATTATACCTGTGATTGCTTTGTGTTAAGTACAGCACCGACTTGGCCGCACAAAAAACGAATGTAATAAAAAAATAAATATTATTGACTTTTTTTATTTTTGCCTTGCAGATGCACCATTGCATATTTATGGCGATGCAGAGCTGAATTGTCCGTCACGATCTCCCTTCAACTTTTCCAGCCTGTTGCCTGAAGGGATTCTGAGCGAATTGAGCTGACCTGTTGCATGCAGAATACGCAGCATGCGCAATCCATTTCGCTACACGGTATCCAGAGGCGGGAAATTGCCAGAGGTAAAAAGCTCTTCCGTCTCTTCATTTTTGAAGCTCATAATTATCTGAACCGCACCCTCATGAATGCCTGTAGCGAACAGCCTGAACATCTTTAACAGCGTTCTCTGCGCGAATACGCTAAACGTATTCGTTAAACAAAAATATGCCCGATTGGGCTTGCTGTCGATATTGACTAGACGAGGAAAGACAGTGTTTACGCCTTTCTCGCCGTTTTCCGGCATTACCCCATACGCGCCCGTGCTGACTCAAAACCTCAACGGGTTATTCCATTTCTTGGTGAGCTTCGGCCCCGATCTAGCTCGGCAGGGCTGGTGTTGATGTTAGAGCGCGAGTTCACCTCCCCCCCCACCAATCAATTGCTATCATCTCATATTTTAGCTATTATACTAAAAAATTAAGTTAAGAGCTATTATGTTAGACGATATCTTAAAAACTCCGCAGGAAATCCGGCTCGGCATCGCCGCCAAGGCGCAGGCCAAACGTCTTGCGCTCAATATGAGCCAGAAAGATTTGGCGGCCCGCAGCGGCGTTTCCCTTGGCTCTGTGAAGCGCTTTGAAACAACAGGGGAAATCTCGCTCGCGTCCCTGCTGGCTATCGCCCTGATTCTTAACGATCTTGAAGCCTTTTCCGGTTTGTTCAACCCACCGCGAACAGAAAACCTGTTCAAGCCGCAATCCCCAGCACCCCGCAAGCGGGCAGGGAGAAAACGCCATGAATCTTGACGTGCATCTGCATGCATACGGCGTACGGCGCCATGTGGGAAAGCTCGCCGCACACAGCAACACAATTCTGTTTCAGTACGCGCCAGAATTTCTTGATTCGGGCATCAACATTTCGCCGTTCAGGCTTCCGCTCAGCCCAGAGGTCAAGGAAGACCCCAAACGCACCTTTGACGGTCTGTTCGGCGTGTTCAACGACAGCCTTCCCGATGGCTGGGGGCTGCTTTTGCTGGACAGGGCATTACGAAAAAAAGGCTCATCGCTCTATGCCTGTCTGCCCTTGCAGCGCCTTGCCATGGTGGGTGCCCACGGCATGGGCGCGCTGGAGTACACCCCGGCGGTGGAACAGGCAGGAGAAGCCGTTTCTGTGGCGGAACTGGATGCTCTGGCAGAGGAATCGCTGCGGGTTCTGCGCGATGCGCCGGTGGATGCGGGGCAACTGGACAAGCTTATTCAGCTCAACGGCTCATCCGCAGGGGCCAGACCCAAAATTCTGGTCAACGTTGCCGATGATTACCGCATTGTGCCGCAGGGGGCGGGGGAACCCCAAGGAACCCCCTGGATCATCAAATTTCGCTCCGCGCACGAACCGCCAAACACCGGGCTGACGGAATACGCATATTCCCTGGCGGCCAGAGAAGCCGGGCTGGATATGCCGGAAACGCACCTGTTTCCGTCGGCAACCTCGCCGGGATATTTCGGCGTCCAACGCTTTGACAGGGTGCATGGCCAAAAGGTGCATGTGCACACCGCCTGCGGCCTGCTGCACGCATCGCACCGCGAACCCTCGCTCACCTATGAAAGCCTGCTGCGCCTGACTCTGCTGCTCACCAAAGACATACGCGAAGTGCTAAAAATGGTGCGGCTCATGGTGTTCAACGTGCGCTCCGGCAACAAGGACGACCATTCCAAAAACTTTTCCTTTCTGCTGGATGCGGGCAACCAGTGGCGCATGGCCCCGGTTTATGACCTTACGCCGTCAGAGGGCATTAACGGTGAACAGACCTGCATGGTCAACAACAAGGGCAAGGATATAACCGAAAAGGATTTTCTGGCGGCCGCCGCAACTGTGGATGTAGACGCCCGGACAGTGCGCGAAATTATACAGCAGGTGGACGCGGCTTTGGCCGGGGTGAAAAAGTAAGGTGCTCAAATGTGCTGGAGGAGGCCGCCTGAGTGACAAATGGGAATTTCCGCAAGCAGCCTGAGAACTGCTCATAAAGGAAACGCCAGAAAAAAATATCCAGTTTGATATCTGATTTTCACAGCGCGAAATCAAACCAC
Source organism: Desulfovibrio desulfuricans (assembly GCF_024460775.1). Taxonomy (NCBI): domain Bacteria; kingdom Pseudomonadati; phylum Thermodesulfobacteriota; class Desulfovibrionia; order Desulfovibrionales; family Desulfovibrionaceae; genus Desulfovibrio; species Desulfovibrio desulfuricans. The sequence continues at coordinate 105,862 of NZ_JANFYZ010000007.1, forward strand.
CAAACGCGTCACTATTCACCGAGGGAAAGACGATTTTCCTTGGAGTCGATCCAGTAACGGAGACGCCAATACTTTTTGCCAGAAGGCTTTATCTCCAGATAAAGCCCATCTGCGTCTTTGAGGGTATAAATTTTCTCGCGGGGCTTGGCCTTTTTGATGGCCATATCGCTTAGAGCCATAAGCGTTCCCTCCCTAGACCGGACATCTTTTGGACATAGGAAACGCCAAAATAAAAAATGTCCGGCGCAGTATCCGGTTTACGCTTGGCTTTGAGCGTTTTTTACCGGACATCGTCGGACAAAGTAAAACTCCGAATTCGGCTGCTGTCAACGACTAGCGGACGAATTCGGAGTTCCTTGAATCATCATATGGCGGAGAGGGTGGGATTCGAACCCACGTAGGAGCTATTAACCCCTAACTCGATTTCGAGTCTAACCATACACTTTTCGAACACAAAAAAACATGCTGCTAATACAGCGTGTTATAAAAACAACCTCGGATAAACTCGGATAAACTCGATTTTCTTTCACGCCAAAAAGGCGGCAAAATCACGCCACATCACGAATTGCCATCACCATCCAAGAGCGCCGCAACCCCGCGATCTATCGACAATTCATGTAGGTACTTTTCTGTCGTACTCAAATTTTTGTGTCTCAGTGCCGCTTGAATCTGAAACGAAGTAATCACCCCACTGTCTTTTAACAGCGTTGCAAAATAATGCCGCATAGCATGGGCAGTAAAAGGGGGATGAATGCTGGCAGCCTTGCACAACTCCGGAAGCCAAAGCCGCACGGAGTTTTTTGTAAACTGTCGCCCGGCACGTCCCACAAAAACGAACTCCGGGTGCGCAGAAGGGAGCCCTTTCCTTGCTGCCAGGATTTCGCGCAGTATTTGCGGCATGGCAAGGATCCCCGGTTCAAGGTTGCCCCCCTTACGCTTGCGCGTCCAGTACGTGATTGTATTCCGCTGAAAATCAACATCATTCCAGCAGAGGCTGCACACTTCAGAAAGTCGCGCGCCCGTGTAGCGCAGGATGTCGAGAAAATCTTTTTGTTCCTGTGTTGCCACCTCCAGCACTGCGTCAATTTCCGCAGCAGTTGGCACCCGCCGCACAAATTTCTTCTCAGGGAATTTCTCGAATGGAATGAAAGGATTCTCGTGATAAAGGCGCTTTCGGATCGCCCAGTTCATAACCGCCCGCAGTTCCACCAGATCACGATTTGCGGCCTTTGGCCCCATCGCTTGTTTTCGTGCAACAAGATACCCGCTGATCTGCGCGGCCCGAAGGCGTTCAAGCTGAAAATCCCCACCTATAAAAGACAAGAATCGCCGCAATGCGGCGATCTTGTACTGAACGGTATTGTGCTGCCGGCGCTCTTTCATATCGTCAAGATACGCTGTCGCCAGACCCAAGAAGGCCGTACCTGTCGGCTCTTTCTTTTCTGCCAGAGTGAGCGCCCTTGCTTCCCACTTTTTTGCGTCTTGCTGATTTGTGAACCCCGACTTTGAGCCTATCCGTTCGCCGTTCTGGTAGACTTCCACTTTGAACCGCTTGCCGCTCTTGGTCATGTATGGAGTAATTGCCATTGTGCTGCTCTAAAAATTTGAGGACATCATCAGGGCGAAAGCGCGCACCACGGGCCGTGCGTCCGTTGCCGACAAAAAAATGAGGCCAGGTACGCCATACCTTCGCCAATGATGATACTTCGACCATCAAAAGTTCAGCCATTCCTGCCAGATCAGTAACCGCGGGCAATGTCGTGTCATCCTGCATGGCGTTCCTCCGTGCCTCCATGCTAGGAAGTTTTACCCCATCATGCAAGAAAAAATAGGAACTTTAACCCTAATCAACTAACCCTCGCTCTTTCGCCTGCCGCTCAAGATTCCAGATCATATTGGCAAAATCCTCGCCAAAGAACTTAGCAGCCGCATACGTTTCCGCCAGCGACATGCGCCGCGACTTCCCCTCTTTCGCCCTACATAACCGCCACGCTCGAACGGCATCGCCGTCCATCACGGCTCTGGCAAACTCGCTGTGAGACAAGCCTGACGCTGTTATCCGTTCTTCCAACAGGGCCACTACCGCGCGTTCAAATTTGTCGCCATCTTTCATGCGTTGACCATACCGGAATTTTAGCCCTAGGCAATTTGTGCGTTGACTTCCTAGGAACTTTGTGCCTATTTTCCACACATGAAAAACGCCACCCGAATCCACCTGTTCCGGCTGGTACGCACCTGCGGCACCTACAGTGACGTAGCCCGCTACCTTGGCATCACCCCGCGCTGGATGCGCCGCATCCGCTCCGGGGATATCCCCCAGCACAGCGCCCACAAAATCCGCCTGGCCGGGGTCAACCTTCAACTGCGCAGCCTGTTGTGCGAGCTGCGCCGCGCTGGCGTCGTCACCCCTGCCCACCTGCAAGAGGCCTGGGCGAATATCCGCGCCCAGGAGGCCGACACCGCGCAAGGCAACCATGACACAACACCCGAGCCGCTCGCCACCACAGTGACAAAAAGCGCGTAAAGGAACACATGCCATGCCTCAACTGCAAGATATTCCTGAAATAATCCCATTTCACAAAATGGAAGCGTCAGAGGCGTTCTCCCTGGCCGCGCGGGAAAGCGGCCTCCCATTCCCCGTGATCTGCAAGCGGATGTCCTGGAGCAAAACTTACGGGCGCCGCGTTTTCCGCAACGAAAAGTTCTACCCATCATTTGCAGATCTGCCCCGCTGGTGCGCGGTTGTCGGCAACACAATCGTGCTTCAGTGGGCGCTGGCCCGCGCCACCACCCACGGCCTGGAGGCCCAGTTCGACCACGTGGACTGCCAAGCCCTGCTGCTGCGCATCACAGGCATGTTTGCCGATGCCGGCACAGTGGCCGCCCGCACTCGCGAAGCAGTGGGCGACAACCTGCTTGAACCGCACGAACTGCGCTCCGTTGTCAAAGGTCTGGACGCACTCATTTCCGGCACCCTGGATCTACTGGGCGACCTGCGCCACGAGCTGAAGGAGGCGCAACGTGGGGCATGACATTCCAGCGTCCGAGATCGTCAACGCGCTGCTTGATTCGCGCCTGTATGACCTGCGGCGATCAGGCAACTACCTGCGCGGGGTCTGCCCCTCATGCGGGGAAAAGTCCCTCTTTGTGGGCACCCTGCACCCCTACGTGTTGCGCTGCACCCGCCTGAACAAGTGCGCGTTTGAGCAGACAGTGCGCGAGGCCCTGCCAGACTTTTTCGGCAACTTCGCCAAACGCTTCCCCCCCACGGCAGAAAACCGTGAGGCAACAGCAGACGCCTACCTGGCGCTAGACCGTGGCTTCGACCTGGGCAAGATCCGCGGCTGGTACGAGCAAGGCTCCTACCCCATCCACAACACAGACCAATACATCCCCACCGTGCGCTTTTACCTCGATGCCGCCCGCACCCGCTGGTGGGAGCGCCTTATCGGCCGCAAGGGCAACAACGGCAACAAGGCCAGCTTCGGCGGCAAGCGCAAGGACGACGGAACCCTCTACCGTGGCGATGCCTGGATGCCGCCCGGCATGACCATTGAAAAGCTCGACCGCGTCTTTCTGGTGGAGGGCATCTTCCACGCCATCGCGCTCTTTCTCGCCGGGTTCAAGGCCGTGGCCTGCTTCTCGTGCAACACCTTTCCCGAGGATTTCATCAAGGCCCATTCCGGCAAAAGCGTAAAGTGGACTGTGGCCATGGATGCCGACAATGCAGGCAGCCGATGGGCAAAGAAGCACTACCTGCGCCTGAAGCAAATGTGCGAACTGGCCAGCGTCTGTTTGCCGCCCAAGGGGCAAGACTGGGACGACCTCTGGCGGGCCGAGCACCTGACCGCCGCACTCATCTCCAAGGGCCTGTACAGCGGGCGGCTCATGGTGGCGGAGAGCGTGGAAGAAAAAGCCTTCCACTACTACGTTCATAACCGCAGCAACAAGTTTTTGCTCGACTTCAAAAACGCGCTCTACTGGATTGAGCTTGGCGAGGACTTCCGCACCGAGGTCTACACCGCCGTAAACGCCCAGGCAGAAAAGGACGCCGAAAACCGCGCCGCCGAAGCCAAGGCCCAAAGGGCAAAAGAGGCTGCCAAGCAAAAAGCCGAGCAGGAAAAAGCCGCTGCCGCACCAGCGCCAGAAGCCACCCCCGCCGATGCTTCCACGTCAGAGCAATCACCAGGCCAGCCCGTTCAGCCGCAACAACCCGAGGTGAAGGACACGCCGGACGACCCTGAAGGGCAAATACTCATGACGCCTGAAGGGCGCCAGATATTCAACCGCCACTGCGGCGTCGACCAGATATCCAACGTGCTGCCGCGCTGCCTGTACATCACCAAAGATCCCATCATGGACGAGATCCGCTACCAGTTCCAGATTGCCTACGCCAACGGCACCCCGGACGAAATCATTCCGCTGGAGGGTTCGGCCATCAACAGCCCGGTGGACTTCAACAAGGCGCTGCTCAACCGCAGCCTTGGCGGCACGTTTGACGGCAACGCCGGGCATTTCAAAATTTTGCGCAAAGGCTGGCTCAACCGCCGTCTGGTCACGGTTTCTGCCCTGCCCTTTGTGGGCTACGACCCGGCCACCAAGGCCTATATCTTCAAGGATAACGCCTGGCACTGCGGCCGGCGCTTGGCAGCCAACGACCAGGGCTATTTTGAAATCAACCGCCAGGGCGTCAAAACAACTCTGGCCAGCGTGAACATCACGACAGAGGGCGACTTCAAGCCAGACTGGCTGCCCAATTTCGTCAAGGCCTTCCACTGGCAGGGGTTGGCCTTGCTGGCTTTCTTTGCCGGTTCGCTCTTTGTGCAGCAGATCCGCAGCCGTGATAAATCTTTTCCGCTTCTGGAGTTTACGGGCGACCCCGGCGCGGGCAAATCCACTGCGCTTGAGTTCTGCTGGAAGCTTGTTGGCCGCGACGATTATGAAGGTTTCGACCTGCTCAAATCCACGGCCGCAGGTCGCCGCCGTGCCTTCAGCCAGGTCAGCAACCTGCCCGTGGTCATTATTGAATCTGACCGCGACGATGGCCAGAAAGACTCCCGCCAGAAGCAGTTCGGCTTCGATGAAGTAAAGCCCTTCTTCAACGGCCGCGGCACAGGCACCCTGGGCGTTTCCCGCCGCGGCAACGAAACGGACGAGAGCGTGTTCCAGGCCTCGCTTATCATTTCGCAGAATGCCGAGGTGGAAGGCAGCGAGGCGCTCCTGCAACGTATCGTCCACTGCCATGCGGACAAAAAACACCACGCCCAGGGCACACGCGATCTTGCCCGCTGGTTTGAGCGCCAGACCGTGGCCACCGTGGGCGGCTTTCTCAACCGGGCGCTGACCCGTGAGCGCGATTTTCTGGAGGCCTACGCCCAGGCCTACGCCAAGTACGAAACAATGCTCACCGGCGCGGATCTGCACAACGAGCGCATCATCAAAAACCACGCCCAGGTGGCAGCCTGCGGCGATGCCTTGGGCGTTATCTTTGGCGACGCCATGACGCAGGAGCTTAAGACGGGCCTCGCCTGCTACCTCACCGGCCGCGCCAGGGCGCGGGAAAAACGCCTTGCCAACGACCACCCGCTGGTCGAGCAGTTTTGGGACATCTACGAATACATCACCATCAAGATCACGGCCAGCCTGCGCAACGACAAAGGCGACCAAGAGCCACTCAACCATGCCCGCACCACCGATGGCCGTATCGCCATCAACCTCAACCAGCTCATGGAAGAGTGCCGCACCTGGGGCCAGCCCGTGCCGGATATGGCCACGCTCAAAAAGCTGCTGCCCATGTGCCGCCGGCACAAGTACATGGGCAACATGCCTATCAACAGCCGCATCACGGGCAAGACCATGCGCTGCTGGGTCTTCAGCCGTGCTGGCGGATACGCCGCAACCACAGAAGATTTTTAGGGGAGGAATCATGCTCATGCACACAGGCTCACGCACCCGTAAACTCTACATCTGCACGACCACCCGCAACCTTGCGGCCTACCGCCAGTTGCAGCAGGCCCTGGAGCTTGCCCCGTATGAGGTGCAGGACTGGACGCGCTTTCTGCCCGAGCCCGGGGCAAACATCGACCAGCGCAAAAATGAGGATCCCCACGGCGCTGCCTTTTTCTTTTGCAGCCGCGCCCTGGGCGGCGCTGATCTGGTTGTGTACCTCGGGCCGTCTGGCTGCGATGCCTCGGCAGAACTGGGCATTGCCTGGGCCGCAGGTGTGCCCGTGTGGGGCGTTGCCGGGCCACATGAAAAACCCGGCGTGATGATCAAGGGCTGCGTGGCCAGATGGTTCCCCACCTTGGACGCGCTGATCGAGGAGCTTACCCGCTGGCGCGGGTGGTAAAAAAGCAGAACGGCCCCGATGCGCGAGGCCGTTCCAATGTATGGTAACCAAACTAACTAACCAGCAGGAGTCTACGTTATGAGCACCTTCATGTCATTCATTTTTGATGAGGCCCAAGTCCGTATCCACCAAGACGAGAAAGGCATGCTCTGGTTTGTGGCCAAAGACGTATGCGACATCCTGGGCATCGCCAATGCCTCAGACTCTGTCGCAACACTCGACGAAGATGAGAGAGGTTCTATAGCTATTACCGATGGAACCTCCCCCCTCGGCGGCAACCCGAACATGCTCATTGTGTCCGAATCCGGCCTCTATGCGCTCATCTTCCGCTCACGCAAGCCGGAGGCCAAAAGCTTCCGCAAATGGGTTACGTCTGAGGTTCTGCCCTCCATCCGCAAAACAGGCAGCTACGAGCTGCGCATGAACATGGATGAGGTGAAGCAGCTTGTGCGCTTGCCGGAACCCTACAAGCGCGACGCCTTCCGCCGCCTGCTGGCCCAGGCTGGCAAGCACGGAGACAAAAGCGAAGGCACGCGCCTGATGCTCAACGTATGCTGCATCTTTGCCGCTGCTGAATCTGGCGCACCCATACAACAGGCGCATATGACCTTCTAGCCATACCCACCAAGGGCTGCATCATGCAGCCTTATGCCCCGCGCTGGTTCACCCTCCCGGCGCGGGGCTTTTTTATCCCTAGGCAGGCATAACACCAAAACAGCACAACAAGCTGAAAACTTTGGCTAATACCTCTAAACCCGGCCCTTTTGAAAAAATAAGCTCAAAATATTTTCGGGGGCATCGGAAAGGCGTAATAAGTGTAATCTCATTATATTTCAGTATATTAAAGTGTAATATTTTTGTAATATGGTTACACTTTTCTATGTAATAAAATTACTCTTTGCTGTAATTTCTTCGCTCATCTAACTAGCTGAATTTATAAATATATTACAAATACCCCTAAAAAATGTTACACCATATCACACCTAAATTACAGACGATTACACTTATTACGCTGTTGCGAACCCCTGTCCCGCTTTATATACAAGCCCCCTAGGCAGCCCCTCGCCGTCCATTGACAAACGGTATATTTTTTATACCTTATAAGCATGAAGTTTGAATACGACCCCGCCAAGAGTGCGATCAACAAAATGAAGCACGGCCTCGACTTTGAGCAGGCCAAGGCCCTGTGGGAAGACGAAAACCTGCTGGAAGTGCCCGTGCTGCGCACAGGTGAACCGCGCTTTCTGGTTATCGGCATGATCGAGGGCAAAGTGTGGACAGGGGTCATCACATACAGGGGCGAGGCCGTGCGCATCATTTCCGTGCGCCGCTCCCGCAAAGAAGAGGTGGAACACTATGAATCATGAACAGCAGCTTTCTGCCGAGGAATTTGACCGCCGCTTTGAAGCGGGCGAGGACATTTCCGCGCATGTGGACTGGGCAGCGGCCCGCAGGCCCAACAAGCAGACGCAGCGCGTAAATGTGGACTTTCCCACCTGGATGGTGGAAGCGCTGGACACAGAAGCCCGCCACTTGGGCGTAAGCCGCCAGGCGCTCGTCAAGGTGTGGATTGCCAACTGCCTTGCGCGCGATTCGCACAGCGCCAGATAAAATTTCAGTCACGCAGAGAAGATGAAAAAAGCCGGAGCAATCCGGCTTTTTTACGTTTCAGACCACACGCAGTCCAATTTCACTATAAGTAACCTATGGCGTTAAGGCGCAAACAGGTATAGGGTAAGAAGTGGAATCCTAACCCGAAGGGGGATATATGGCAGATTTGATCCCGTGCCCGTCCTGCAAAAAGAAAATTTCGGTCGAGGCCCAGGCCTGCCCCAAGTGCGGCCAGCCCATCACAGACGAAGCCAGGGAGGCAGGGCGTAAAAAAATGAAGGAAGAAAAACGTGCTGGCCGTGTTGGCTGCATTTTCTTCATTATTGGGGCCATCGCCCTTGCGGTCTGGCTTGGCAAAACGGATACAGCCGACAAGGCCCAACCCACGCCAGCGCCCGTCAGTCAACCTGCGCCAACGCCGCAACCTGCCACGCAGGAGGCCGCGCCAAAAGCAGCGTTGTCATTTGGGATAACGCCCCAGCAATTCGTGGATAATTATAACGCGGCTGCGAAAAGCGCTGACACCAAGCAACGCGCAAAAATTACAAAAAAATCGGCAGAATCCGTGCAGCTTGCCATGTCAAAATTTTACGGTGCGCTGCTCACTCTGGATAAAAACGGCAAAGTCACCAGCGTCATGGGCATCGGCGCTGGCGATGGCACTGTGAATTCTGGTGCTGATATTATGATGGGATTTATGTTTTCTATTGCTGGGCTACGTCCTGATTGGCCGCCAACCAGTCGGGGGGAGATCATAAAAGCACTTATGGACAAGGACGGAAAAATCCCCAAGAACGCCAGCGTTACTAAGGATGGCATAAAATTTTCCATTGCCGTTGCCGAAGGTGCTGGCATTTTTTTTACTGCTTCACCTAACTAACTTTCAATTTATAAAACCGTCCACAGGGGAGCTAGTCGTGAGCAAAGAACGTACTGACAAGGCAACTTTTCGGCAGGCAATCATTAACAACACTCTTCCTCAGCCGAATTCACCCAAATTTTCTATTGATAAATGGGAACAATTTTTAGTAACCCACGGAGCATCAGATGCAGATGTCAAATTGTTTCATTTTGGAGAATTTATTTACGGCAGGCTGGAGGAGTTGAGAACTCATTGCGATAAAATAGGGATAAATGGTCAGGATAAAACATCTGCGATAAAAATCGCTGCAGGGCTGATCAATATTGCCGCTGTAGATATTGAAAAGAAAAAAATTGAATCAATTGCATTAGCAGCAAAAAACAACTCAGACCCATCATCAGCGGCTAGAAATGCTTTTTTCCAAGGAAAGTTGACTGATGATTTTGGAGATGAAATCGACCCAGAAAATGTTTTTGAAGCAATGATTGCGTCTTTCAAATATGTACTTAGTGAAATTTACAGCCTCAGCGACACAAATTTTCCTGCAAATATACAGTCAATTAAATCCCTATTTATGATTAGTTCGATCTACAATTTCCATATAGAGGCCTGGAAAGGCATTTTATTTGATTATTTTATATACGACACTTCAGGTTCTAAAATAAATATAAAGTTTAAAAATGAGACACTCGCCAGACAAAGAGAGATTTCCCTTGTACGCAGAATGCATGACACCACCACAAAGACTGCAGAATTAATTCCAAAAATCCATCAAACAACCAGCCAGATAGTCGGGTTTGACAGTAAAACAAAAAAACCAGTCGTCAGAGAAGCACAGGACTATGAAACAGCATATATAATAACATCTATCACAAAAGGATCCGAACACTATAAGCTTTTCTTCAATGAAAGACTTGCAACCGCCAAGAGCGCTACGCTCAGCGATGCGCTCACCGTGTACTCTAAATTAGCTGGCCTCAAGATGGATCTTTCAGACTACTACACCAGTCTCCCAAAGCCAGCAGACGCCAAAAGTCACTGCAATTATGCTATAGAAATAGACACAAACCTCTTAATAGATTTATTGCACAAAATCACAAAAATAACAAAAGACAGACTCGATGAAATCATTAACATTTTTTCTTTCTCCAACTCATCAAAGATAGATCCTGCAAGTAAGTTTTTCATAAAACTAGAAAAAACTATAATCCCAATAATTGCCACTATGGACACAAATATTGAATTCTTCATCCCAACACTGCTGGATTTCAAAGATATTGAACTTAAGAAAAAAGGAAAAATCTTTGAAAATTACCTATATGAAGAATTGAAGAAGACTGATGTAGATTACGACCTAACACTTTCACCAGGTGCAGGGACAATATTCCAAGTTGATTCCCACAATGAAGAAATTGATTTGTTTTTCGTTTTTGGAACAGATCTTTACATTTGCGAAGCAAAAAATACAGTTTATCTTGACGACTATAGCAAAATATACAATTATTATCGTCTAGTACAAGATGCAGCGCTTCAGATAAAAAGGAAGGAAAACTTCATAAAAAATAATCTTGATATTTTTCTAAACAAATACTTTCCCAATAAGGAAATTTCAAACATATATTCTATTGTAATTTCAAACCAACTTGAATATTCAGGTGAATGCATTAATGACGTTCAAATAGTCGATAGCAGCTCTTTTCTAGTTTATTTTAAGTATGACAGACCGAGAATTATTCATAGTGGCAATGACATTGATGAGAATATATTAACGTACTTAGAGGAACAACGGTACTTCGATTCAAAAAAACAGGCATATAACAATTTTCAAAAATATCTAAAAGAATTACCACAAAACAGCATAGTTAAACAGAACACAAAAATATTTGAAAAGGACTATCCTATTTTTAACATCACAACACAAATTGCTATGATTGACGTTATATAATAGTTTGAACCACATACCAAGCGCCATATAAATAATACCCAAGGGATAAGGACATTGGACTTGGTTCGGCAAACCAACGATCTTTCACCAATGGCTGCAGGGGACTTCTATGGACGACAGAATACTTGAGATAAAAATTAGCTCCCTAGCCGACTATGTTTCAGCGACAGCAATTTTCGAAAGAGGTGCTGGTTTTCGAGGCGTCCCGGACAGTGAATTTCTTCTGCTACCTACCGCAGGTCGCCTTAAACCGGGCTACTCAAGACCTGGCGCCCTGTGGTTAGAACGGAGCATGTTCGTTTCGTTCAAGCAATATGCATATGCATTTGAAAAAACAGAAAAGTATATTGACCTTGCAATCTTAGGACAACACTACGGACTCCCGACCAGGCTCATGGACTGGACGGTCAGTCCCTTGGTCGCGTTATTTTTTGCCGTCAGATCACATCCTGATCGTGATGCCGCCGTTTACGTTCTTGACGAAGGGCATGAGAGCTATGCGCGCGATGAAATTCCATATGCGGACTTCATTATGAACGAAAGCAAGCCAGCAATGAGAGAATTTTTGAAAAGCAAATTTTATCGAAAAAAAGAAAATGACCTTGAAGCATACTTACAATTTATTCTACACCGAGAAGAATTTTCAGTAGTCCGTGCTTTTCCAAAAAATATTTCCCCGCGAATATCTGCACAAAGTTCTTTTTTTACACTACACATAGACCCATTTACGCCTTTAACAGAGCATATCAGTAAAAAAATTATTATCTCTAAAAAATTAAAAAAAGAGATTTTTTTTGCCCTTGAAAAAAATGGTATTCATGAATTTACTCTTTTTCCTGGCCTTGAAGGTTTATGTGGCTGGCTAAAAACTGTGTATTACGATCAGTGTTTGACTGGTGGGCAATTTGACTAAAAAAAATCTGTCTGAAGGTGTTTTGGCATCAACTAGGGCTAGCTTTTCTTTTGCCAAAACGATGGCGGTATATCTTCCAGCACAAGCTCATATTTTGAGTCATGCAACCGCGCCCACTGAAGGCGAATATGCTTGCAATCCGGCTGTTGCTTGATAAGTTGGCACGCTAATTTAACCATATCATCATCCATTTTTGCGCCGAAGATCACTTCCGAAACAGACTTTTTCGGTAGTGGGAGCACTCCTGTGGGCTTTTCTTCCACCCACTCAAGGGAGTCACCTAAATGTGCAAGCATCCTCCATTCATTTTCATAGCTCCAAACGTCTCCTTTGGTGTAGAAAATCTCTTTCATATCTGAACTAAGCTCGTTGAAAAATTTTGAAGGCCTTTCTGCAACATATTCAATCTTCTTAGGCTTCCATATGGGCAACGGGCTGCCTTTCACAAAAAAATCTGATCCCATATCAAAACCAACAGCAAAGCCGAGGTGTGAATTTGCATAATGTGACCACATCAAAAGATTTAAATTTTCTTCTGATAGACATAGGACACCAATCTCTCTTGTAACCTTTTCATAGATTTTACCCATGACTAACTTTGCCATGTTTACGGCAGCAGCACCAACCTGCGCTTTAACCTCATCTCTTCTGCACCTTGCTCGCATCATTTTTTGAATGCGTCGTGCCTTTTTCTTTTTAGATGCAGCCGTCTCTTCTTTAATAATATCGTCAATACTTAATTCAATAATTTTTTCTTGATGCTCTTTTGAGGCAAGATTTATCACATGAGGCAAGCACTCAAATGGATCATTAAATTCTACCGCAGGTGTAAATCTGATCGTCCAGTCTCCAAATACGAACTTTAAATGCGAATCAGAGTAGTACTTATACAATCGCTCTGGGACTTGAATTTCTTTCGCCATACTCAGCTCCTTCTTTTCTTACTCTGCTTGACATCCTAAATCCCTCCTGCCATTCTTTCAACACGGTGCTTCAAAACACCATGTTTCGCCAGCGGTTCCACACCCGTCAGCCTGTGGTTTTTTTGCGCCCTTCGTGCATCCTGCGCACGATATGGGCTATCATCGGAGTAATGCTCCGGGTGTGGGCTAATAGAATACCCTTCGGGGGAATATGCCCGCCGTCTGGCGACGGTTTTGAGCACCCGGAGTTTTTGCGTTTTGCAGACTCCAATCAAAAAATCGCCAGAGGTTCTTATGTCTACCCCTTCCTTTCTCTCCCAACGGCTTTCCCTTGTTCAGGAACAGCAGCTAGAGCTGACCGTGCTTGCCGAGCATGCCAAGCGCGGCACAGGCCAGCAGCGCCGCCTTGCCCTGCAATGCCTCTCACACCGTCAGGCCGAGCTTGCGGCAGATCTGGCCCGGGTGGCACAGTTGGCGGCCCCGCGCGCGGTCAAACGCGCAGCATTGCGCGGGCGGAGGGTTGCGGCATGAGCGGGGCTACCTACCACAACGCCGCGGCACTTCGGGCCATGTCCATTCTGGAGACCGCCCTGCAAGACATGCAGGAAGAACTGCCCACGCAAATGGCCCTTGCGGCCCGTAGCCAGCAAGATGCCCTAACCGCGTTGGCAGCGCAGCAAAAGCAGCTGGCCTGGCTGGCAGATCAGGCGGCCCAGGCCCATGCCGCCACCGCCGCCCAACCGGGAGGAGAAAGCCATGACTGAGCCTACAGATCCTATTGTGGAATTGCTGGATACCGCGCGCGCCCTGCGCGTGCTGGCTCAGGGCCTGAATGGCGAAGAAGGCGGAGGCACAGATTTGCCGCAGGGCGGCAAGCCGGGTCTGGCTTGCATATTGCGTCTGCTGGCGGATAATTTGGACAAAAACGCTCAAAGGTTAGACGAAGCCTAGCCGCAAAAATCAGCCGCCCCACCGTTGGCAGATGGTGGGGCGGCGTGAGGCATAGCATGAACGTATTCAAAAATTGCTGGAATGTTCTGCAAAAGTGCAGTCTGGTTCTTGGCCTGCCCGTGCTGCTGTTCCTTGGCTTGCGCAAACACAGAGACAACACAGGGGATTTTGCCCGCCATGCGGGGCTGGCATTTGCGCTGCTGGGCGCAATTCTAGGCCTGATCTGCTGGGGAGTGTATGAAGATACCGGCCTTGTCTGGCCCGGAGCTGTAGCCCTGGGCTTTATGCTGGTGTTCGGCTCGGCCCTTTTCAGGGTCAGGCCTGTGAAGCCGGAACCAGAGGCAAAAGCAACTGCCGCACCTCGCGCGGGGAGCCGCAACCCCTAATCTTATCCGCTGCTCCCTGGGGCAGATCCAGAGCCGAGGGGCTTATGGTATGCCCCAGGGTAAGCTCTGCCGTGAATGAGTGGGCACAGTCCACATTGCTGCACAGGCAGTAAAAAATGGTAAAGCCCGGCGCAACGTCCCGGCGCTTCCGTATAAAGGCCACTTCACCGCAGCGGTCACAGTAAATACGCATCACCTTACCTCACAAAATACAGTGCAGATCTGCTCCTCATTTTATGGGCACTTGTTCACGCCGCCGCAACCAATGTGCGCGGCTATTCTGCTTTCTCCGGCGCATCCTCAATAAATTTTACCTGCATACTTGCGGGCAGGTGGTCGTTTACCTCAAGCAGCAGTTCCCGCACCGGGGCAACCTCGTTTTTGGCGTACACGGCATCTATCTTTGTTATGTCGCCAAAGCCCGCAGTGTTCTGAGGGATGATGCTTGCCATTGCTGGCGGTATGCGGTGCGCGGCAATGATATCATCTCTAGAAATATTCTTGATTTTCTCTAGTTCATCCTTGGTGCTGAAATCGCCAACGGGCAGGATCTGCACGTCCTTTTCCCGCCCGTTGGGAATGTGCAAAAACATATTCCGAAAGTTGCCAATGCCCTTGCTGCCTTCAATGGCCTGGCGCAGCTTGTCGCGGTCGCTCGGGTCAAGCTGCTGCGAGGCGGAGTAAAACACATAGCCCATGTGCGCGCCGTTTTTGTAGTAGCGCCGCCGAAACAATGTGGCGTCCTCATTCAGCAGCATGCTCTGGATTGCGCCCAGGTAGGCTGGCAGGCCGTACACGGTTTGCGACACGTCATAATTTTTTATGTGCAGCACGTCCCCAGCGGCAAAAACCTGTATCTGCCCCGTGCGGTCAAGCAAGCCGTAGGTGTCGGCTTCCTTCATGCGGCGCATGTTTATGGCGGGCAGGTGGGTCAGGCCCACCACCTCACCATACCAGTTGCGCTGGGCGAGCGCGTAGGCATTGGCAAAGACGTTGTAGTCCGTTGTCATGCAGCGCATGGTCGCGCGCGAAAGCGCCGCACTGGGCGCAAAGCCCCGCATTATCACGTTGGTTTTAAATTCCAGCAGCGGGCCGTGGTAGGCATTGGCCCGCAGCAGCCGGGCAAGGCCGCGCTGCGGCACGGGCGTCTGATAGTATCGCCCGTTGTCGATCAGCCACACGCCCAGGTTGTCATACAGTTCGCCAGCGAGGACGGGTTCCGGGTCGCCAAACCGACAGGCAAAGGCGGCGTTTTTGTCCTCGGCCTGCGTATTATTCCGCTTTTTCTTCATATTATTCCTTTCACCCCACCCTAATGCGTACAATCACCGCACGGGATGAATTTTGTTCTCCGGCAAGGAAGATGAGCCCGTTTTGAGGGAGTGCACTCTTCTGGTACTCGACCGAAAAAGCGGGCGAAATCTGACGCAGGCGGAGGGCAAAAGACGCCCGTGCTAACTCATCGCGATTACGCAGCCGCCGCCAGAATCTTGCCGCGCCAACGGCTCCGCCGCCAGCGCATGCATGACGCTCCAGGCCTCGTCCGCGTGGCCTGTTTTTTCCGTGCGGCCGGCCGCATAGGTCATTTGTCCGCTGTTGGTGGTGGTGCGCTTGATCGTCATAAAGGCGTGAGCCAGATCAATGTCGCCCGCGTCAAACTGAAAACGCCCCTGCTCCATAACTTCCAGAGCCTTGAGCACCATCTGCGCCTTGACCTGCGGGCTGTACACAATGGGTACGGTCATGGGTATGAACTGCTTCACCATTTCATACACGCCGATGCCCGGCCCTGTGGTGTCCACGCCAAAGTGCCCGTAATTGTAACGGCGGCTCTGTTCGCGTATGCGCTCGCCCTGCCACAAGTAGCTCTTGTTCTGCCAGCGTTCCTTTTCCAGCAGGCGGATCACGCCGCCGGACACATCAGGTGGCAACAGGGTGGACGCGCTGGCGTTGTCCCCGGTGCGGGCAGGGTCATAGCCGCCCCACACGTTGCGGTTGCCCACGGGCTGGGCCGCGTTGCGGTCAATGTCCGTCCACTCGCCCGTGTCCACCATGCAGCGCTCAAGCAATGACAGGGCAAACACGCTCTGCGCATCATCAATAAAGCGGCAGCGAAACAACTGCTCAAAATCATCAGTGCTGTATTCCAGCTTGAGCTGGGCAAGGTCGAAGAGGTCGCAGCCCCCGGCCATGGCATCGTCCAGGGTAACGATCTGGCGAAACCACGAATCCGGGCAGGCCGTGCCGGCGCGCAGTGCCGCATCGTCCGGCCAGGGCTTGCGCTTGGCATAGCGCTGCTGAAAGTCCTCACCGCTCCACAGGCTGAAGGCATCGTGCGTCAGGGCTGAAGGCGTGGAAAAGATGGTGCGCCGCCACTTCTTGTGCGCGGCCATGCCTGTGGCCACCTTGAACAGCTCGCGGAACTTCGTGATCCAGAAAAATTCGTCGATGTAAACGTGCCCGTGGTAGCTCTGGGCGCTCTTGCTGTTGTTGCTCAAAAAATACAGCGTGGACGGGCCGTGCGCCGTGTTCAGCACAATGGGGTTGCCCGTGAGGTTTATGTCAAATTCCTCGGCGGCAATGGCCGTTATGTATGAGCGGAACACCTCGCTCTGCGCTCTGGTGGCAGAAAGAAAAATCTGGTTGTCGCCAGTGAGCACGGCATCTTCCAGCGCCTCCTGGGCAAAGTACCAGGTGGCCCCTATCTGGCGGCTCTTGAGGTAGGCGCGGTTGCGGTAAATCAGCTTCTGCGCCGCCCACTGCTGCTGATAGTCAAAATATCGCTTGTGCAGCCGCGCTTCAAAATCCGCCTTTGTCAGGCGGCTCACGTCATTCTTGACCTGTTTGCCCTTACGGGGCTTGCGCTCCCTGCCCTGGTCGCCCATCCCTGCGGGCCCTGGCTCTGCTTCAGCAACTTCCCGCCCCACAGTCCGGGCAGCCGCCCGCAGTTTTTGCAGGCGTTCCAGTGTGCTCACCAGGGCGTCCACTTCCTTCAGCTCGCCGGGCGTCTTGTTGTCCCGCTCAAGCAGGATGGTCAGCCGCCTTTGCGCGGCCTGCTCCGGGGCTTCGTGCGCCAGCAGGTCGTCCCACTGCCCCTGCGAAATCCAAAAATACACCGTGCGGCGCGGCACATTCAGGGCCTCGCTTATCTCCGTGGCGGAATAGCGCTTCAAGTACATGCCGCGCGCGGCGTCCTTGATTTCTTCCGGGTAGCTGCGGCGCGAGCTGGTGCTGTTTTCGTCATCCATGCCTGACGCATAGCAGATCACGCGGCGGGAATCCCGGCCCCTGTGTCCAGATTTATCTAGTCTGGACAAGCACTTGTTGACCATCACCCCACGCGCGAGGGTATTCTTGCGGGCAGGAGAGTACACCATGCCCGCACTCATTACCAAGTTTTTCAAAGTCGCCCAGTCCGGCCCGACTGTAGACGGCCGCAACATCGACCCGCAGTGGCTGCGCGACATGGCCGAAACCTACGACCCTGCCGTCTACCGCGCCAAAATCTGGCCCGATCATCTGCGCTTCGGCAACAACTACGGTTCGGTTGTGGCCCTCAAGGTTGAGGAAGCGGACGGCGTGGTCAGCCTCTATGCAAGTCTGGCGGTCAATGCCCAGTACCTCTGGGACAACCAGTACGACCAGCGGTTGAGCTTCAGCATTGAACATCTGGAAAATTTCGCGGGATCGGGCAAGTCCTACCTTGGCGGCCTGGGCGTTACAGACAGCCCCGCAAGCCTCGGCACAGACGAGCTGAAGTTCTCGCGCCGCGCATCCTGCGGCGGGCAGAGCGCGAGCATTTTTGCGGGCCAACCCGTGGACGCCTCCTGCTTCAGCGCGGATCCCGCAAGCGACACCACAGAAGCCCCCGGCTGGTTCACTACATTCATCAAAAAATTTCTTCCCTGTGAGGAACCCCCAATGGATCAGAAGCAGTTCGACGCCATGAACAAACGTATTGAAGGGCTTGAAGGCCAGCTCGGCGAAATCAAATCCCTGGTGGAAGGCAAGTTTGCCGCTGCACCTGCAGCCACCACTGCCCCCGCTGCGGCTGGCGAACCCAAGCCCGGCACAATCCAGCCGGATGGCAAGCAGCCCCAGGGCGAAACCTCGCCTGACTTCGCGGCCCTCACCACCGCCCTTGCCGATAGCTTTAAAACGGCCCTGGATCCCGTGCGCCAGAAGCTGGACGAAATGGACAAGCGCTTTGCCGCTGCCAAACCCGGCGCGCCGGTTGCCGACACCACCGGCCCCGCCGACGAAAACACCCCCCTGATCTAGGAGCCAACGCAATGCGCGACCAAACCCGCAAACTTTTCAAAATTCTCTGCGCCCGCTTTGCCGCAGGCTTTGGCGTGGCCGACGTCAGCCAGCAGTTTTCCGTATCGCCCACCGTACAGCAGTTGCTCAAGGACAAGATCGTGGAAGCCTCCACCTTCCTGCCCCGCATCAATTTCATCATCGTGGACGAGCTGAAGGGCGAAAACATCCTGGCCGGCGCGTCCGGCCCTGTCACCGGCCGCACAGACACCACGGGTGATGCCGAGCGCAGCCCGCGCGACGTGCTCGGGCTGGAAAAATTCACTTACGAACTGGCAGCCACCCAGTCCGACGTCTACATGCGCTACAACACCGTGGACGCCTGGGCCAAGTTCAAGGACATGGCCGAGCGCTATTCCCGTTATGTATGGGCGCGTATGGCCTCCGATATGGAGATCATCGGCTGGAACGGCGTAAGCGTTGCCGCCACCACCAACCTTGTGGCCAATCCCATGTTGCAGGACGTGAACAAGGGCTGGCTGCAATACATGCGCGACAACAAACCCGCCAACGTGCTGCCCCAGGGCAGTGTGGCAGGCAAAATCCGCTTTGGCGCTGGCGGCGACTTTGTGAACCTCGACGTGGCCGTGCACGACCTTTTGCAGGGCATCCCCTCCTTCCTGCGTCAGGATCTGGTGGCGCTTATCGGCACAGACCTGATCGCGCAGGAAAAGTCCGCTCTCATGGCCGCAGTGGGCGGCAAACCTACGGAAAAAACCCTTGCCCAGCTCTCGCTTGCCACCTTTGGCGGCCTGCCCTGGGAAACGCCGAGCAACTTCCCCGCGCGCGGGCTTGTCATCACCAGTCTGGATAACCTGTCCATCTATCAGCAAGACGGCTCCTGGCGTCGTCAGATTGTGGACAATCCCAAGAAAGACCGGGTCGAGGACTACAACAGCCGCAACGAGGGCTATGTGGTCGAAACGCCCGAAAAGCTGGTGGCCTGGGAGTTCAACAACGTCAAGCTTGAAGGGGAATGGTAATGGGCAGCCTCATGCTCCAGTTCCAGCGCGCTCACAAGGCGAACACGGGAACCGTGGTCGGCCAGTTGCCGGAAGTGGCACCCCCCGCGCCCCCCACCGGCCTGCCCTCCGGCCTCATGGCCGGGCAGCAGTTGGCGGCCTTCTGCACAGCCTCGCTTACGGAGGATCTGCGCGCCCTCAAGGAAGTGTCCAGCCACGCCAGCCGCGACATCACCAAGCGCGATGTGCTCATTCCCAAGTATGCGGACTATGTGCGCCGCCTGCGCGAGGCCGGGCACACGCACGAGCTGATCGGCTATTACCTGGTCTGGCTCATGGATTCCGGCATGATTGAAGAAGGCCTTGAGCTGGCCCTCTGGTGCGTTGGCAACGGTCAAACCCTGCCCGAATGCTTCAGCAGCAAGCTGCCCTACTTTGTTTCGGACACCCTGCTCACCTGGGCGGAAGCCGAAACCGCAGCCGGCCGCACTGTGCAGCCCTACCTTGACCAGTGGAGCACAGCAGTTACCGCCGCGCCCGATGCCTGGAACCTGCCCGATGTTATCACCGGGCGCTGGCGCAAGGTGCTGGCCCAGCAGGCGGAACTTGCGGGCGACCTCGCCGCGGCCAAGCCGCACTACGAGGCGGCGCTGGCCCTGGGGGCCAAGTGCAAAACCGCCCTGGGCGACGTTACCCGCAAGCTTGAAAAAGCGCAGGGAGCGGAAACCACCGCGCCCGAACCTGAAGAAATCACCCCCGCAGCAGACCAGCCCGAAGTGGCGGCAACTGGCGAGGGTTAGGCACTCCCCACCCAACCGGGGCGGCCTTGCGTGACGGCCCGAGGCACTGCGTTTTTACGCCTGCCATAGTCCTAAAACGCAAGGCCCGCCCCACTACAGTGAGCAGGCAGCATGAGCTTTTCCGCAGTCTCCAAAGGGTTAAGCCCCCTCATTGTTTCTGGCGATGGCTGGTGGCCGGATCTGCCCGTGGCGGACTTCCAGCAGACCTACCGCCTCCCCCAGGAATATGCGGACGTGCTCTTGCAGGATCATCTGGAGCTTGCCGCCCTGTGGGCGCAGCGCCAGCTTGAGGAGTGGCGGCAACAGAGGGAGGCCGAGGGACACGCGGATCTGGCCAGCGTTCCCAAGGGGGCCTTGCGGCTCTATCGGCGGGCCGTGTTCTGCCACGCCAAGGCGCTCTTGTTGCCCCAGTTCTCCACGGTTGAGCGGCGCGAGGCGGCAAAGAACGACGCCAAGGAAAGCCCGGAAACATACCGCCAGTTTTACGCCTGGGCGCAGGATGCCGTAGCCGACATTCTGGGCCGCACCCGGGCGGACATTGAACTTTTGTAAGGTCAGCCATGCGCAAGTTTACCGCCCTCGTCAAACACCTGCTGGAATCCTCGGGCCTGCCGCGCGAACAGTGCAGCGCCTTTGCCGACCAGGGCGAGCTGTTGCTGACTGGCCGGGACATGGGCCCCGCCTACGTTGACGACCAGCCCCGCCGCCAGTTGGATCTCGGCGTGTGGAAGTACGAGGCCGTCATCAATCTGGAGCGCTACCCCTACGACGGCATGACCCTGCTCTCTCTGGTGCTGGCATGGCTGGCGGAGCATGACGCGGATCGCGCCGCCCAGGGGCTGGAAGATCCCAAAATCACCGTCACGCTCAACGATGGCGACACGTCAGACGTTGAGCTGGATATATTTTTTGAGGAGGCCCTGGCCGTGATTGAGGATCCCGCAGGCCCCATCAAATTTGAGGGCACACGCTGGAGCATGGCTCCTACCGTGCTAACCCCTGCGGAAAAACTCACCGGCCTGCACGGGGCCGTTAGGGGCGACCATGTTTAGCGTGCGCATCACGGGCAACCAGCAGATCAATGCCGTTCTAAACAGATTTTCTGCGGAGATCAGGGAGCGCCAAAAGTTGGCCCGCCGCATGGGCGGCTATGTGCGCACCCTGTCCCGGCAAAATATCAAGCGCCAGCGCACGGTTGACGGCGCGGCCATGACCCCGGCGCAAAAGCGCCGAGAGGCCCGCCCCATGCTCATGGGGCTGCATCGCGACATGAAGGTGCGCGCGGCAGCAGGCAACCAGGGCGTGACCGTCAGTTGGGACAATGCCCTCATGGCCGCCATCGGCTACCGCCACCAGGAAGGAGTAGGCGAGGAATGGGGGCCAAAGCGCGCCCGCACCGTCTACGGGCAGCCGGACTACAAGGCCCGCGCCACCCGCGCCCAGGCCAAGGCTCTG
The DNA here is from genome assembly GCF_024460775.1 of Desulfovibrio desulfuricans. Lineage (NCBI taxonomy): Bacteria > Pseudomonadati > Thermodesulfobacteriota > Desulfovibrionia > Desulfovibrionales > Desulfovibrionaceae > Desulfovibrio > Desulfovibrio desulfuricans. The sequence goes on from NZ_JANFYZ010000007.1 coordinate 127,339, forward strand.
CTGCGCGAGGGCTACCGCCTCATGGTTCCGGCCAAGGGCGGCGGGCGCAGGCCCATGCGCGTCACCGTGCAGTGGATTGAAGAAAAAATGACCCTGGGCCAGGCCGGGTTGATCCTGCGCCTGATCCGCACAGGCCAGACCAAGGGCAAACAGTCCTGGCGCGACACCGTGCCGGCGCGGCCTTTCCTCGGCGTTACGCCGCAGCAGGCCGAGGATCTGTCCCGAAAGCTCGTCAAAAGTTTGCTCACAGCCGCCCGCGCATAACAGGGCAGGAAGGTACAACATGCTTGGAACCGTACAGATAAATAATCTCAACCTGAAACAGGGCGAGCTGACCAGCGTTGAAAACTACATGCTGTTCACCGGCATTGCGGCGGCTGACTGCCAAAATACCGGAAAGATCGTCACCATCGACCAGTCCACGGATCTGGACGCCGTGCTGGGGGCAACCGCCAGCGACCTCAAAACCCAGGTGACGGCAGCGCGCCTCAATGCCGGGCAAAACTGGTACGGCTGCGTCTTGCCCTACACCGTAGCCGAATCCACGCCTGACGCTCTGCCCGATGCTATGGATGCAGCTTTTGAAAGCGCCGTCAACACGGCAATGGAACACGTCAAGGTCGAGGCCATCATCCGCACCGATCCCGTCACCAGGGCAACCAGCGTGGAAGCCATGCAGGCCCTGGCCGAAAGCATCATGGCCAAGTATATGCGGCCCCTCTGGATCATGGCCCGCGCTCCCCAGTTCAACAGCGCAAGCCAGACCTTTGCCGATTATCATGCCCTGGCCTCTGCCCTTCAGGCGGACATCGCCGCCGACCAGGTCATGCTGACCGTGAGCCTTTGGGGGCACGAGATGGGCACCCTTGCCGGGCGGCTGGCCAGCGAGGCCGTCACCGTGGCCGACAGCCCCATGCGCGTGGCCACTGGCGCTCTGGTGGGCGTGTGGAGCAACCGCCCCACAGACAAAACCGGGCGCGTCATTGACCTCTCCGTGCTCAAGGCGCTGGACGCCGCGCGCTTCTCCGTGCCGCAGTGGTACCCCGATTATGAGGGCATGTACTGGGGCGACGGCAACGTGCTGGACGTCAACGGCGGCGACTTTCAGGTCATTGAAAACCTGCGCGTGATTCAAAAGTGCATGCGCCGCGTGTACCCCCTGGCCGTGGCCCGTATTGGCGACCGCCGCCTCAACCAGACACCGGCCAGCATTGCCCAGGCGCAGACAGCCTTCATGGCTCCGCTGCGCGCCATGAGCCGCAGCCGCACCATTTTGGGCATCGTCTTTCCCGGCGAGATTGAACCGCCCAAGGAGGGCGACATCACCCTCACCTGGGTCAGCAAGTACAGCGTGGAAGTCTTCATTGCTGCGCGCCCCTACAACTGCCCCAAAAAGATCACCTGCAACCTTTTGCTTGACCTGACAAACTACGCAACCGCGACAGCGTAGGAGGCTCTACATGCAACGCATCAGCGGCAAAAATTTTGATGTTTCCATTGGCGACCTCACCATGAACGTGGGCAAGGCGACCCTGACCATCGAGGACAAAACCGATGTGGCCAAGGATGGCGGCGTGCCCAACGGATGGGTGGACGGCGAGGCGGGCGCTTCCGGCGACATGGAACTGGACGCCCAGGCCATTGGCATCCTGGGCGAAGCCGCCAAGGCGGCTGGCTCGTGGCGTGGCCTCGGCACCTTCGACATCCTGTTCTACGCCAAAACCGGGCAGGATGAAGAAATGAAGGTCGAGGCCTTCGGCTGCAAATTTGTGCTCGACAGCCTGCTCGACCTCGACAAGGCGGGCGGCCAGAAACACATCAGCAAGGTCAAATACTTTGTGACCAGCCCGGACTTTATCCGCATCAACGGCGTGCCCTACCTGCGGCCTGAAGAAACCGAAGGCCTTATCAGCAACGACAAGTAAGGAACCAACATGGATCGCAAGGAAGTTCTGCGACGCGCCTTTGGCTTCAGCATGAGCGAGGAAGGGCGCGACAAATTCACCGACGATAAGCGCGACGCGGGCGGCCCAACCAAGTGGGGCATGGCCCTGAACTATAACCGCGACATCATTCCCGACAAGGACGGCAACGGCGTCATAGATGCCGCCGACGTCAAGCAGCTTACAGAAGCCGACGCCCTGGTCATGTACGAAAAACGCTACTGGCGGCCCAACATCAAGCCGGAATACCCGGACGCCCTGGCCTTTATGCTGGTGGACATGATGCTCAACCCCGGCCCTGGGGCAACTCCCAAGCTGCTGCAACAGGCGCTCAAGGCCTGCGGCCAGAAGGTGGACGTGGACGGCGATATCGGCGGGCAAACCCTTGCCGCGGTCGCGGCGGTCGATCTTGTGTCCCTGCTCCGCGCCCTCGCGGATCAGCGCCTTGCCTACTACCAGTCGCGGCCCAAATTCCCGGTGTACGGCAAGGGCTGGACTTCCAGAACCCGGCGCTGCCTTGAGGCCGCGCTGCAAATGGCGCGGGGGCAGTAATGGGCAAAACCATAGCCACCATCGTTTTTGCCGTGCTGCTCACGGCCGTGGTTGTCTGGCTGGTCTGGCAGGGGCGAGAGCAGGCCGTGCAAATGGGCAAGCTGGAAGAAACCGCCAAGGCCAACGCCGCCGCCGTGCAGGAACAAAAAGAATGGGCGGGCGATGTGGACAAGGCACTGGAGGGCTGGCGCGTCCAGCGTGACGCCCAGGACAAAAAAACTGCCGACCTGCGCAAGCAACTGGAGGCCGCGCGCCATGATGACAAAACGTTTTCTGCCTGGGCTGACAGCCCTTTGCCTGACGCTGCTGTGCGCCTGCTCCAATCCGGCGCCGCGCGTTGAGGTTGTGCGGCAAGCGCCCCCGGGCGCGTTGCTTGCCCAAACGCCGGAACCTGTGCCGCCTGCCCAGGGCGCGACCAACGGCGAGCTGCTGGACTACGCCATTGAACTGCAAGACGCCGTTCACAGCGCTAACGACGATAAAACAGCCCTGCGCGGGCTTTACGAGGATGCACATGCAGGATCCCGAATCTCTCAACTACCTTGAACGCTTCCTGCAATTCATCCTCCTGCCGGCCAGTCTGTACGGCGCGGGCGGGGCGCTCATGCACTCCACCCGCAAGGGCCGCACCCTCGGCCAGGCAGTTATTGAAGTTGTGGGCGGCGTGGTCACGGCCAACATGGTTTGCCCGCTGATCCAGGCGGAAACCCCGGCTCAATGGCACTACACTCTTTTTTTTCTGGTTGGTTGGGGTGGGCTGGAGCTTGTGGGCAGGCTGTATGAGGCGGGCGTCTGCGCCCTGGAAAGGTACATTCAACGCAAGGTCAACCCCGGCGACAATGCCGGCACACCGCAATAAGGAGCTACTCATGGAAAAGAAAATTTCCCTCACGGTCAACGACAAGCCCCTGAACTTCACCGTCACCCTGGCGAGCTACAACAAATACATTAACGAGCTGACCCACATCAACAAGGTGGCCCCGGCCCGCAACTTCCTCATGCGCTCGGTGGACGAAGACAGCAAGGACGCCTTGCGCGAAATTGTGGATCTGCCCGGCTTCGGTGTGCAGTTGGTAGGGGCATTGCTCGAAGAATACATGCCCGATGTGAATATCATAGTGGGAAAATAGAAGCCCATGCCGCCTCGCTGACAGACGACGCGCTGGGGCAAATGCTGGCCATTTCGCGCCGCTGGTTTCCGCAGATGGAACCCAGCGAGGAGAGCATGGGTGAAGCCCTGTGGCTGGAAAAAGATTACTGGGAAAAGATGGCAATTGCTGTAGCTAACGGCATTGCCCAGGCCTTCAAAGGATAGGTTATGTCTGCACTGCAAAAACTCATGTTCGCCATCGGCGTGTCCGATCAGGGCAGTGCAAAAATTCTTGGCTTCCAAAAAGCCATTGACCGCACATGCCGCAGCGTGCGCCAGGATTTTGAGGGCATCAAGGCCGGGGCACTTTCCGCTGCCGGCGCTGGCATGAGCCTGTACCAGATGGTCAACCCCGCCGTGGACTTCAACCGGGCAGTTGGCGAAGTGCGCAGCCTTGGCACGGGGGAGGATGCCCTGGCCTACCTGCAAACCTCGGCCAAGCAATTCGCCGTGCAGTATGGGGGCAGCGCCGCCGAGGTCGTGCGGTCGTCCTACGACATTCAGTCGGCTATTGCCGGACTTGAAGGCAAGGAACTGGGCACATTTGCCATGGCCTCGGCCACTCTTGCCAAGGGCACCAAGGCAGACGCCGCCACCATCACCGCTTACATGGGCACCATGTACGGCATCTATAAGCAGCAAGCGGACAAAATGGGCCGCGCCCAATGGGTGGAGCAGCTCGCCGGCCGCACCGCCTATGCCGTGCAGATTTTCAAAACCACAGGCATGGAAATGAGCGCAGCATTTACCGCCCTGGGGGCCAACGCCCAGGCCGCGGGCATCTCCGCCCAGGAGCAAATGTCCGTGCTCGGCATGCTGCAATCCACCATGAGCGGCAGCGAGGCTGGCACCAAGTACAAGGCCTTTCTTGCTGGCGTGGGCAGCGCCCAAAAAGAACTGGGCCTCAAGTTCACGGACAAGAGCGGCAACATGCTGGGCATGGACACCATACTGGAAAAGATCAAGGGCAAATTTGGCGACACCTTGAGCGTCAAGGAATCCGACCAGTTGAAAAAGGCCTTCGGTTCGGATGAAGCCGTGAGCCTTATCAAGCTCTTGCTCAACGACACCACCAACCTGAAGAAAAATATTGCCGATATAGGCCGCATCAACAACATGGATCAGGCAAAAAAAATGGCCCAATCCATGACAGACGTATGGGCCCGGCTTGGCGGCGCGTGGGATGTTGTGCGCATCACCTTTGCTCAACGCATGCTGCCCACTATTGAAAAAGTGACGGACAAGATCGTGGGTTTTTTGAAGTATATTCAAAAATGTATGGACATTGCCCCAGGCCTAACCGGCAAACTGGGCCTCATCGTTGTCGGAGCCATTGCCCTTGCGGGCGTCATGGGCATTCTCGGCCTGGTCGTTGCCGCCAACAAGCTGGCCTTTTTGGGGCTGACAACAATCTTCGGGCCGCTCATTGGCCTGCTCGGCAAGCTGAAGATGCTCTTTGTCTTCGTCAAAACGGCGGTGTGGGTTTTCGCCTTTGCCGGAACCTACCTGGCTATGGTCTTTAAAATGATGGCCGTCGGCGCTCTCAAGTTCGGCGCGGCCCTGCTGGCCAACCCCATCACCTGGGTTGTCCTGGGCATCATGGCCTTGGTGGGCGCGGTTGTGGCCCTGGTCTACTACTGGTCTGACCTGGTCGCGTGGTTTTCCAACACCAGTTGGGGGCAAGGTCTTATCACCATGTTTCAGGATCTGCGCCAGTGGTGGAACGACCTCACCGCCTCCTTTACCGATGGCACATGGATACAAACCCTCATGGGCCTGCTGGATACCCTCATGGCTCCGCTGCGCTCCTTGGGCGACGGCATCGGCTGGATCGGCGAGAAGCTGGGCATCATCAGCGGCGAAGGCCCAAAGATTGAAGCCTCTGGCGTGGGCGCTCTTGCCGCTCCCCGCCAGTCGCAGATCCTGCCTGGCGGCGTGGCTGGACAGATCAGCAATGCCACCAACAACAGCGGCAAAACCGTGACCATCGGCTCCATCACCATTCAGCCGCAAACCATGCCCTCGCTCGATGATTTTGACGGCCTGGGCTACCTGGGGTGAGGCAATGAAAGGCACCCTTGGCTTTCCCCTGCAACTGACCGACCCCGGCAATTACTGGGATCTGCGCATTGTGGATAACGACATTGCGCTCGACGTGGGCCGCCAGCCCCTCAAGCTGGCCGACCGCGCAAGCATTGCCCAGGACATTGCCCACATGATCCGCGAGCGCGGCTACCTCACGGCCATGATTGCAGAGCGCGATGCGCGCAAACGCAAATACCAGATGGTGCTCATCACCCTCGCCGTGGACGACGACAGGCGCATCGTGCCCGGCACGGCCAGAATCACGGAATCCGTAGCCGGGGAACTCTGGCTCACGGCCAAAACTGTGGACTACGGCGAGCTGACCCTGCAACTCACCTATGCCCAGGCGGAGCAAGCAAATGGCTGATACAAACACCACAGACGCCTTGTTCACGCAAATGGCCGCAGAGGCTGGCATGCCCACAACCGAAGCCGAGATGCAGCAGGCCTGGGCCCAGTGCAATGTGGAGGCCGGTTCGCCCTTCTCCAACAGTTCGGAGTTTTCGCCCTTTTGGCGGCTTATGTCGGCCATTGCCACCAAGCCCAGCCAGTGGCTGCTCACGCTGCTGGTCAAGCATGCCCTGCCCAACGTCTTTTTAAAATACGCTGCCGGCGCATGGCTCGACGTGTTCGCCTGGGGCGTGGACGTTACCCGCAAGGGGGCTGTATCCGCCCTGGGCAGTCTGACCTTCAGCCGCAACCCCGGCACCGCTGGCGCTGTGGTCATACCTGCCGGCACGGTGGTGGAAAGCCCGGCCATCAACGGCACCACCTACCGCCTCACCACCCTTGCCGCCGCCGTCATACCCGATAAGCAGGATAGCGCCCTGGTTGCCGTGCAGGCTGAAGCCACTGGCGCTGCCTACAACCTCGGCCCGGGCTATTACTCCATTCTGCCCAAGCCCGTTTCCGGCGTCGCTTCCGTCACCAATGCGGACGGCTGGCTGGCCGTAGAAGGTGCGGACGAAGAATCGGACGAAGCCTTGCGTCTGCGCAGCCGCAACCAGTTTGCGGCCGTTGGCCAGTACCACCACGATGCCGCCTACCGGGCCATGATCGCCGCCTTTGCTGGCATCCGCGTGGACTACATATTTTTTGAGAAAGACGCCCCGCGCGGCCCGGGCACGGCCAATGCCCACATCATGACCGAATCCGGCGTTCCGCCGCAGGAGCTGGTGGAGGCCATCAACACCTTTATCCAGACCAGCGGCAACCACGGGCACGGCGACGACTTGCGCTGCATGGCCATAACCACCACGCCCGTGGATCTGCGCGTCACCGTCTACCCGCCTGTGGGCATGGATGCGGCCCGGGCTGAAACCCTGCGCCTTGGCGTGGAAAACAGGGTGCGCTGCGCCTTCAGGGAGAATACCGACTTCACTCTTACAAGAGTGCTGCCGCTCACGCGCTTTTCCTTCTCCACCCTCTCGCAGGAGCTGCACGCCCAGTTGCCGGATCTGCGCAGCGTGGAGTTTACCCGCCCTGCGGCGGCAGGCGAAGCCGTCGAGAACGAATTTGTGTGGGTGGACATTGTGCCAGCCCGGGCGCTGCCTGTGCTGGCAAGCCTTGAGGTTGTGCTGGGGGCCGGGCAATGAGCGACGACAGCAAGCTGGATCTGCCGGAAGTAAGCTTCTGGATGAACGGGGCCAACGCGCAGGCCCTGTGCAAGGCTGCGCAGCTCTGGTTTCAGCGTCTGGGGGATGCCGCCATCTGGCCGGCGCGCCAGTTCAACCCCATGACGTGCAGCCTGCCCGTGCTGGATCTGCTGGCATGGCAGCGCGGCGTGGCCCGCTACAGCAACGAGCCGGAACGCCTCTACCGCCTGCGCGTCACCCATGCCTACGCCAACGCGCGCGACTCTGGCCAGACGGCAGGCTGGGGCCGCATTTTTGAGCGCCTGGAGCTTGGGGGCCTCTCCCTGGCCGAGCGCGTACCCGGGCAAGACTGGGATCGCGTGGGCATCATTGCCGACGATTCGCAGTTTCCCGACCAGCAAAACGTGCTGGAAATCATCATTGAGGACTATGGCCGCACCTGCCGCCGCTATTACTTCGACAGCCGCATTCCCATTCCGGCCTTGGCCCACGTGGGCCGATTTTCCTGGCATCAGGAAACCGTAGAAGCCGCCATGAGCACCCGCGCCATTGCCGATGCCGGCGCGCGTATGGCCGTGTTTGACCACCATGCCGCCACACTGGAGGCCCACTTATGAGTACCATTCTGACCGCCGCGGGCGAGAGCCTTATTGCCCGCCTTCAGGCCGAGGGCAAGGCCCTCATTATCGACACAATGATTCTGGCCAACGTGCCCGGACAGGATCACACCCAGGCCATTGCGCCCGGCGTTACCGTGCCGGCAGAGGATCAGATCGCCCTGCGCTACGCCATACCCCCGCAATACCGCGCCTACGTCAACCCCAACCAGGTGGTCTACTCTGCCATGCTGGGCAGCGACATGGGCGACTTTGTCTTCAACTGGCAGGGCCTCTGGTGCAGCGAGCACAACACCCTGGTGGCCGTGGGCACGTTCCCCGCGCTGGAAAAACGCCGCTACGACGAGGCCAACGGCAAGACGGGCAACAACCTGACCCGCAACTTTCTGCTGACCTTCACGGGCGCGCGCGAGCTTACGGGCCTGACCATCAGCGCCGACGTGTGGCAGCTTGATTTTACCGTGCGCCTCAACGGCATTGATGAGCGCCAGCGCCTCGCCAATTTTGACATCTACGGCCAGGCCTTTTTCGATGCCGATGGCTGGCTGCTGCAAAAAACGGCAGAGGCCTACGCCTTTGCGCCGGGCCTTGGCTATGTTGGCGGCATCCGCGCAGCACTGGCCGAGAGCCTGCCCCTGGCTGCGCCGGAAAGCGCCAACCTGCCGCAGAAAGTCTGGCTCGACGTCTGCCTCAAACATACCGGCAGCGACCGCGTGGTCGAGGCCTCGCCCATGCTCACGCCGCCCGCAGCCCCCCTGGCGGACAGCGCCGCTGACGAAACAGGCCTCATGCACTACCGCGCCCTGGTGGCCCGCATCGAGGCGGACGGCTCGGTTACGGATCTGCGACCGCGCAAGAATGCGGGGATTCTGCCAATTCCAGGCGTGGACGGTGTTACAATCATCAACAATAACAATACGCTTATAGTACCTGACGTATATGTGCGCCTTGCCGCAGACATGACTGTTTATGTTTCAATATCTGGAGATGATGGGAATAATGGTCTGACGCCAGACGCTCCAATGCGGACAGTGCAAATGGCACTTAACAAAGTGTCATCATCATATAATCTTGGAACGCATATTGTTACAATTAATATCGCGCCAGGAACGTATGCGGAACGGGTAAGGCTGCCGAGATACCAAGCATCAACTGGGTCTATATCCATTGTTGGCTCTGGAATCGATAGTACAATTGTTGCTGGAATGTCTTTGGATGTTGATGCAACATATTCTATAACTGATCTAACTGTTTCTGCATATGCACAACAGATAAATCCTTGGTGCTTGGCCGTTTCATCAGGCAGAGTAGCGTGCCGTAACTGTAAATTTTGGCTCCCATCAAATGTTACTGGTGCATACTCTTATATGGTATGGGCTAATAATTCCGGACTGATAAATCTAGGGGCAACTGGTAGTTCAGGAATACAAATTGTTTCGAATGCGACAGCCTATCACATGATATTAGCGTCAAGTGGTGGACGGATAGAAATATACGACCACATAACAATGTCTGGAGCTGTTAGTGTTGCTTGTGCTTGCGCACAAACTCTAGGCAGTATCTTTCGCAACGGCACTAGCAATCCGACAATTTCTGGATCTGTCACTGGCAATCGTTATATCGCAACTCTTAACGGTGTTATTTCTGTTAATGGTGGCGGTGCGTCTTATTTCCCCGGCACAATCGCAGGAAATGTTTCTTCAGGGGGGCAATATGTTTAATATCCCTTCTTTCTATAGGCTGGAAGATGGCCGCATCTGGTCTGTTGCGAAAGCATCTTTTGTCGCCAAAGAGGATGCCGCATTGTCGGAATATCTCGATTATGGGCTTGGACTTGGCACAGCCCCAGATACCATGGGTGCGCTGTCTGCAACTGGCCTTCGTGATGCGTTGGCGTTTTACGGATTGCCACTTGGCAACCTCATTTCTCTCACCGAAGCGCAAGCCACACAGCGCGCTGTCATCAATGCGGGATTTGACTCTGCCATGATTGCCAGCCTCACCATGCCCAGCACCAGCACTCCCCCCAGCGCCTATGCCGTGTACACGGTGCTGGAGGAATGGAAGACCGAATACCCGGAAGAATTCGCGGCCCTGCTCGCCATCCATACCGCTCGCCGCGATGCGCTACTGTCCGCAGTGGAAGCGGCCCAAACGGCTGAAGAAGTGCAGGCCATCACCGTCAGCTACGCCGTGTAGGAGGCCCGCATGTTATCCACCGCACTGCCTACCGAGATCAGGGGCGGCATCTGCACTGGCCCTACATCCCCCAAGGAAGACGGCGCCACCGCGCGCGGCCCTGGGCGTGTGACCATCATCAGCGACCGCGTGTTCGACTTCCGCGACTACCCCGCCGCGAAACAGGACGAAGTTATCAGCGGTGTGGATGGGGCAATAGTGCGTTTGCAGCGCTGCGTTATCCTCGGCGGCATCAAAGCCGTACTTGCTGGCAATGGCGATCACCCCGGCAACGACATGCGCTTCGGGCACTGGGAAATGGAAGATTGCTTCATCATGGGAGCAGGCCGCCGCTGCCCTGAAGTGCAGGATTGCGTGGAGCTGACCATGCGCCGCTGCTGGATCCACAACTGGGGCCGCGCTTTCGATGTTCGCTCGTTCGGGGGATGGGCCCACAGGGGCGGGCGCATAGCTGCGGAGCGCTGCCTGTTTACCCAGAGCGGCGGTATCTTCAGCCTAGGACTGCGCACAACCATTGCCGATATTTTCGCGCACGTTGGGCAGGCCTGGAACGATGATGGCCCCAGTGGGCTGCTGCGCTGGCAAACATACCTGCCGGGCGTGTGCAGAGGGCTCACGGCCAACACGGGCGGACTTGCCCTGGCCACAAAGTGCTACCGCAACAAAGGCTGGATCCGCGTTGAAAACTGCAACGAATTTATCACCCTCGCCGCTGCCCGTGAACTTGTCCGCAGCATTGACGCGCTTATGCCGGAAGAAGGCCGCAAGCGCCTGGGCAACCTGGTTGATATGTTCGACGGGCTGGGGGAAGCATGACCGTCTCCTTTTCCCCTTTGCGGCTTCGCCAGCCCACCAGCATTGCCGACATGGCCGAGCGGGTGGGCGGAGCGCTCACGGCCGTGGGTCAAAGCATCAGTGATGGTCTGGCGGATCTGGGCAACCTCTCACTTCCGCCCCTGCCGGAAATGCCGGAGTTTCCTTCAGCCGAGGACATGCGCAAGGGGCTGGGCACTGCGCTGGAAGGTACGGCGCGTTTTCTTGAAGTATCGCCCTACCAGTACGGCATTGGCAGCCGCATGGGCGAGGCCGCGTGGCTCACGCCTGCGCAGGCGCTGCGCCTCACGGCGCAAAGTCTTGGCGGCCTGACCGTGGACGATGTGACGAATATGGATTCCGCACTGGTGCTGGTGCTTACCGCCGCCGTGGATCAGTCCAGCCTGGCCGGTGCGCTTGGCAGCCTCAACAAGGCCTTTCCCCTGCCAGAGCTGCAAAAGCTGCAACGCCGGGCCAAGGGGGTGGCAGATCTGGAGCAGACAAAATTTGTTGTGCCGGCAGCGCCAGCCTACCCGCCGTGGAGCAAGGTCGCCCCGCGCCAGTTGCCGCAGGCGCGCCGATCCAGCCGGGCCATGACAACCATGGTGGCGCAGGCTGAAGGCATGGAAGCCGCGGCAAAGCCGCCCGCTGATGTCATGGCCAATTTCGCCAGACGGCAACAGGCCAGGGTGCAAAAAGCGCAGCAGGATCTGGCGGCGGTTGGCAACGACCTTGCCGCCCTGGTGGATCTTTCCGCCTGGTTCGGCGTGTATGTGGACGGGGCAGCCGCAGTTGCGGCCAAGGCCCTCGCCAGCCTTGCCCCGCCCCTGGACGAGCGCTTCAAGTGCTGCACCGTGCTTTCGTGGTACGGCACCAGGGCCGAGGTGGCCTACTACAAAGAACTTTTCGGCCTATAGGATACAGCCATGCCAGACTTCTTGCTCCTCGATGATTACACCGTTCCCGGCTTCGGCCTGACCGTCTCGCTCACCCTGCCCATCAAGGACGAGGACGCCAGCGGCGATTCTTCCAGCACGTCAAAGGCGGAAAAAGGCAAGAAGGGCAAAAAGCTGGAGGTCAAGACCAAGATCCGCTTCAAGGATGAGGACAAACTCACGGCATTTATGTCCCTGGCTGAAGCCATGAGCAAGGGCGACGGCAGGCTGTTCACCATCACAAACCGCGTGGCCAATGCAGGCGGCATGCGCCAGGGGCGCTTTTCCGGCGATGTGAAAGTGGATCCACAAGAGGGGCTGGCAATGTGGCTCCTGACCTTCAGCCTTGCCGAGCACAAGTCCGTGTCTGAAATGGCTGAAGACCGTGAGGGCACCCCCGCCGTTGCCGCTCAACAGAACAACGGCGACAAGGTGGACGGTGCAGCAGCTCCGGAAGGCTCCACGGCGGAAACCGAACAGATGGACATCTTTCAGCGCGGACTCAAAAAGTTGGATGACTGGTGGGGGTAGGCCATGCGGTTACGCAAAAAACTTATGGTTGATGGGCAGGAATACGGCCTGGTCACCGAAAACGTGGCCCTCTACTACAACCGGCCCGGGCGCGCAGTGTTTCAGGTGCGCGCTACGGACGAGCAGGCGGAAGCGCTCACGGGCATGGTGCAGTTCGCCCTTGGCTGGGCGCATTCAGACGGCATGACCCTGTTTTTCACGGGCGACGTTGAACGCGCCGTGCGGGTGGACGGCCAGCAGCGCCGCCTCTTCTGCCGCGAAATTTCGGCCCGGCTGGATAGCAACATCCCGCTGGCCATCCGCCACGCCACCCTCAAGGACGTTTTGGGCGCGTATGCCGCCGCTACCGGGCTTGAGTTCATCCTGCCGGATAAACCGTATGCCTCGGTCAAAGCGCCGGCCTTTTATGGGCACGGCAGCGGCTTCCACGGGCTGGCCTGCGCGGGCGACATTTTCGGCATTGCCGACTACCACTGGCAGGCCCAGGGCGACGGCAAAATATTTGTGGGCTCCTGGGCAGATTCCCGCTGGCCGGACAGGCCCGGCACAATCTCGGAAGAGTTTTTTACCGCTGCTGGCAGCGCGGCCCGCAAAATTGCGGCCGTGCCCACCATGCGCCCGGGGGCTGTGCTCAACGGGCAGAGGGTGCGCATGGTGCGCTTTTCCGGCCACAACATGACCGTGGGCTTTGAGGACGTGTAACCATGCGCGAAATGATAAAAAAAATCGTCATGGAGCTGCTGCCGGAACTGGCGGGCGGTCTGCATCTTGATCGCTACGCCCGGGTGCTTGCCGCGGGGGATTCCCCCACAGAGGGAGCCACCAGCGAACGCTTTCGCCCCCGGTATGCCGTGGATCTGGAAATTCTCGGGCCGGACATGGAGCCGGACGCCAGCTTTCCCAAGTACAGCGCCGTGCCGCTGCCCGTGAGCGTGGGCGGCGGGCAGGAGAGCGGCACGTTCTGCTTTCCCGAGGAGGGCGCGTTGTGCGTGGTTGGCTTCGCCTATGGTCGGCAGGATCACCCCATCATCCGGCAAATTTTCCCCCTGGGCGTCAGCCTGCCCGCGCTTGAACGCGGCGAGGTGCTCATGCAGCAAAGCCCCACCAGCTTTCAGCGCGTGGACGCCCAGGGCAACTGGAAGCGCGAAACAAGCGCCGACATAAACGAAAGCTCGCTTGCCCGCACCGTGAAGGCGGAGAACTACTCCGCAGACCTTGGCAGCGAAAACCGCAGCGTGGCCGCCCACAGCACCGAAAGCGTGGGGAGCTGCAAAACCATCGAGGCCGGCACGGTGCTGACACTGCTGGCAGGCCTGCGGGCCGACCTGGGCAGCTTGGGCGCGCTCAACCTCACGGCAGGGGGCGACTCCACCCACTCCACCGCAGGATCCGCGCAGGAAACCGTGGGCAAGGATCACACAAGCAAGGTCACAGGCAACCGCCAGATCGACATTGCTGGCAACCGTGGCCTGACCGTGCAGGGAGCCGACACCATAACCGTGGAAGGCGAGGAAACCATCAAGGCCAGGGGCAAGGTCACAATCGAAAGCGCTCAGGAGCTTTTGTTGCGCGCGCCTGTGGTCAAAATTCAGGGCATCCTCACCACAGAGGGCTACGAGGGCGGCCCGGGCAGCTCCACACTTTACGGCGACTTTACCGTGCGCAATGGCCGGGTGGATGTACCCGACAAGGACGTTACCGCGGGGGCCGTTTCCCTGCGTGGTCATACCCATACGGGCGTCATGCCCGGCAGCTCCACCACCGGCACCCCGGTGGGTGGATAAAGCAACAACCCATGAGAGCCACGAGCCCCAACACCACGCCCACGAGGCTTCGGACTCCTCATGCAATCGCTTACCCTTTCCCCGTCCATTACGTTGTTCCAGGGCGATGCCCTGGACGTGCTCCGCTCCTTGCCTGACGACAGCGTCGACATGGTGCTGACTGACCCGCCCTACTCAAGCGGCGGGTCGACCTTGTCTACCCGGCAGGCTGATCCGGCGCAAAAATACCAGGCGACCGGCACAAAACGCACATATCCAGCCATGTTGGGCGATGCCAAAGACCAGCATAGCTGGATCCTGTGGAGTACGTTGTGGCTTTCCCAGTGCTTGCGCGTAGCCCGGGAGGGTGCCGTGTGCCTTGTCTTTACCGACTGGCGGCAGTTGCCCAGCCTCACGGACGCCGTGCAGGCGGCCGGCTGGAAATGGATGGGTATAATCCCCTGGGACAAACGCAGCGCACGTCCGCAGATCGGCAAATTCAAGCAGCAATGTGAATTCGTGGTCTTCGGCGTCAAGGGGCATTTTATCCCCCATACGAGGCTATGCCTGCCCGGAATGTACTCCCACCCCATACTTGCCGCGCGCAAAAACCATCTTACGGCCAAACCCGTGGAGCTCATTTGCAATTTGTTGGCAATCGCGCCTGAAGGCGGAAGCGTGCTGGATCCTTTCATGGGCGGCGGTTCCCACGGGGCCGCCTGTGTTGAAACTGGCCATCCGTACATCGGGGTGGAGCTTTCCCCTAAATACTTCCGCGTCAGCGCCCACTGGCTTGCCGAGTTGGCTGGCCTTCCTCTGGAGGGTCAGCCGTGCGCGTAACCACCACCCAATCGCTCCCCGAACTGCGCTGCCAGCACTGCGGCAAAAAGCTGGCTGAAGGCTACGTAGACCTCTTGGTCATCAAGTGCCCACGTTGCCGCACCTACAACACATTAAGAACGGATTGCCACAGGTGCGAGGCTGACAATCTCCAAAGCCCTGCGCAACACCACTAAAACACGGCAAAAAACAGCAAAAAAGGCGGGATTTCCCGCCTTTTTTTATATCTCCAGCCAGCTTCTGGCATGTTCTCTGCCGCCTTCAGCACTAATCCGCCCCACTTGTGCCCGGGCTTCCACTCCCTGTCCCTTACCGCGCCTAACAGCCGCGCGCCCCAGAAAAAAAGCACTCCTCCGCCCCAAACCTTCGGCGTTTTTTTGACGCTTCTGTGCAATCCCAGAGCCTGCGCAAAGGGCAGGCAAATCTACGGGGCCAGGGGCGAAGAAGAGAAAGGCACCACTGCACTCTATGCAGCCATTTGCAAATGATTGCAGGCTAATTGCACACATTCTTGTCAGCTAATTAGGCATAATTTACCTATTTTTTTAGCCTTTTTTAAAAAAGCGCGAACGCCTGAATCGTGTTGTTTTGCAAGGAGCTGCGAACAGTATCACGAATGAAATCACGAATTGTCCCTAGGCACACCCAAAATCAAGGCATAAAAAAAGAGCTGGTCACATTTGTAACCAGCTCAAATTATTTACTAATGGCGGAGAGGGTGGGATTCGAACCCACGTAGGAGCTATTAACCCCTAACTCGATTTCGAGTCGAGCGCGTTACGGCCGCTTCGCTACCTCTCCGCAGGCCACAAAGGGCGTTGGGTGCCCCGCTTGCAGCCGAAGGCGGTATATAGCCTATCTTTGGGTGAAAGGCAATGCTTCTGTCTCACAATGGCGCGTCGCCGCTGTGCTTTGTCTCAAAATGGCTAAGAGTCGCCCGCAATTCCTTTATTTACGTCCCCCCGGCAACCTGAGGGGAACGCCCCCATGGACATAGGCGCAAGGCCGAGGACAGCAGATCATCCGGCAAGAATGGACCGGGAAGCAGGCCAAGGTAAAAGCCAGCGTACCTATTCCGCGATATCGCTCTAGTCGCGTTCTTCACCCAAATCCTGCCAACCCGCCCGTAGTGCTTGCCCGCGCCGCACCTAGTGCTTGCCCAGCGCCGCCATGACCTCCAGGGCGTCAGCCTGCTCTGGGTCTGTCTGCAAGGCGCGCAGGGCGTTATCTTCCGCAGCCTGTTTTTTACGCCAGGCAAGGTACATTTTCGACATTTTGCCAAAGGTGGAGGCATGCCCGCCAAACGTGCGCAGCACCGCCTGATACACCGCCTCGGCCTTTTCGTATTCCCGCAGTTCCATCCACGCTGCCACGGCCCCGGTGTAGGCCGAGGCCTCGCGAGGCTGAATGGTCATAGCTTCCTCATACATGGTGGCGGCTTCGGCAAATAGCCCGGCAGCGGCAAAAATCTGGCCCATCTGCAGGCGAATGCCGTCCTCGTCGCCAAACTCTTCCACTATGCGCTTCAAAAAAGCGCGCCCCTTGGCAACCTGCCCCTCGCGCAAAAAATCGAGCCCGCTGCTGATGAGCTGCTTTTTCCGCTCCAGCCGGGCCTCCGCCTCCTGCTGCACAGCCTGCTCCGCCGCAGTTTCCAGAATTTTGGCCAGCCCATCCAGCACGGTTGAAAGCGTTGCTTCCTTGCCCGCTTGCAGGGTGATGCTGCGCGGTTTACCCGTATTGCCGGGATCAAGCAGCGGTTGCAGCGCGCTATGGCGCACAATGCCTCCCAAGAATTCCCCGATCTGGATATCCAGTTCCGCCCTTGCGGAACGCATCAGCTTTACCCCGGCCAGAAGCCGCAGCGCTTCACTCATGGTCACAAGGGCGCGCTCAACTTCATCACGCCGCAGATAGCCCATTGCACGGGCGATATTTTCCCTGATTTCTTTGGGAGCAGTTGTCAGCATGCCGAGCCGTCCTCCAGCCAGTGATGCCGCACTGTTTGAGCGTTGTTTCGCAAAATCTGCAAGGCCGCATCCGGCACAAGAAAATCCACATTGCGGCCCGTCAGCCAGAGCTGTCGCACCCGAGAGGCGCTCACCGCCAGCCACGGCACAGAAAGAAAATGCGCCAGCCCGCCCCCCGGCAAGGTCATACACGGGCAGGCAGATAACAATGGAGCGCGCTCTGCGGCATCGGGCCACATGGTTTTAGCGGCGGTGATAAAATCGGCAGAGGTATGCCCCTTGCGGGGCACAACCACAAAATGACACAGCCGGGGCAAATCCAGCCCCTTATGCCATGTGGAGAGCAAGGCAAAATCCGGGCTGCCCAGAATAAAATACAGATCCGTATCCGGCTCTGCCTCACGGTAGGCGCAAAGCGTATCCCACGTATACGACGGCCCCTGGCGCTGAGCCTCCATCCGGTTGCAGCGCAGCCAGGGCAAGCCCTGAGCGCAGGCTTCCACCATCCGGGCGCGCAGATCAAAGGGCAGCATGGCGCTCTGCGCCTTGTGCGGCGGCACGGCGCAAGGCACCATATCCACGCCCTGCACAAGATCGCCCAAGGCCTCGCGGGCCTCAATGGCCAGCCGCAGGTGTCCCACGTGGGGCGGGTTAAAACTGCCGCCAAGAATGGCCCGGCCCGGCGGGGGGGACGCCGCTTCCGCCATCTATACGCGCACCTGCCCCTGGCCAAGCACCACAAACTTGGTGGTGGTCAGTTCGTCCACGCCCATGGGACCGTAGGCATGCAGCTTTGAGGTAGAAATGCCTATTTCCGCGCCAAGGCCAAGCTGCCCGCCGTCGTTGAAACGGCTCGAAGCATTGACCGCCACCATGGAAGCATCCGCCTCGCGCAAAAAGCGCATGGCATGCTCGTGGTTGTTGGTGCAGATGATTTCCGTGTGATTTGAGCCGTAGCGGGCAATGTGATCCAGCGCGGCATCCATACTTTCCACCACGCACACGGCAAGCACCAGAGCATGAAATTCCTGCCCCAGATCATCAGGCCGCTGAGCAACGGCAGTTGCGCCAAGCAGGGGCAGCGATTGCGGGCAGGCGCGAAATTCCACCCCGGCGGCACCAAGCTTTGCCGCCACCTTGGGCAGAAAATCCTTGGCCACGCCGCGGTGCACCAGCAGGCATTCCAGCGCGTTGCACACGCCGGGGCGCTGCACCTTGCCGTTAAAAACAATCTCCGCCGCTACGTCCAGATCGGCATCCGCATCAATATAAGCGTGGCACACGCCCTTGAAGTGCTTGAGCACGGGCATGGTGGCAGCCTCGGTCACGGCGCGCACAAGGCCCTCGCCGCCGCGCGGAATTATAACATCAATATAACGGTCGAGCTTGCACAGGGCGTTGACGGCCTCGTGTCCGGGAATGGATACAAGCTGGGCGGCATCGGCGGGCAGTCCCGCCTGGGCCAGCGCATCGCACAGGGCCTTGGCAAGGGCGATGTTTGAGCGCAAAGCCTCGCTGCCGCCGCGCAGAATAACCGCATTGCCCGCCTTGATGCACAAAATGGCGGCATCGATGGTCACATTGGGGCGCGCCTCGTAGATCATGGCGATCACGCCCAGCGGCACGCGCATACGGCCCACAAGCAATCCATTGGGGCGCTGCCACTGGCGTTCCGTAGCACCTACGGGGTCGGGCAGATTGGCCACGTGGCGGCAGGCTGCGCGCATTTCATCCATAATGGCGGGGGTAAGCGTCAAGCGGTCAAGGCGGGGGGCATCCTGCCCGGCGGCACGGGCCGCAGCAAGGTCTTCCGCATTGGCGGCCAGAATTTCGGCCTCCCGCTCCTGCAGCAGTTGCGCCAGCCCAAGCAGGGCTTGCGTTTTGGCATCGGGGTGGGCCTTGGCTATGGCCCTGGCCGCTTCCTTTGCCCGCGCGCCAAGGCGCGACATTTCTTCTGCAGGCGTCATGCATACTCCTTATTGTATTGGCCGGGGCCGCGCAGGCCGCCTGACCAGAGGATATTTGTTTTGACAGAGGGGTTGATTCTGGCCTAAGAAAAAAGCTTCCGTCCAGCTCCGCCGATCATGGAACGCGCAGGGCAAACGCGCGGAAAAACTACGGCGGTTCCGCCTCCCTAAGGAGTTTTGATACATGAATCCGCAAAAGAATCAAGGCGCAGAGGATTCCCCCCTGTTGCGCGACCTTCAGGCAGAAGTCAGCTCCGAAAGCGCCCCCATGCTCCAGTTCATGCTGCGCCACGCTGGCACCATAGCCAGCATTGTGGTGCTGTTTGTGCTGGTTCTGGCGGGTACCGGCATCTGGCGCTGGTACAGCACATCCAAAAACGATGAGGCGCGGCAGTCGCTTGCGCGCATTGTGCTGCAAACCAGCGGCCCCGCGCAGGTCAAGGAACTTGCCGCCCTGGCGGAAAAAGCCCCCTCGGACGTACGGTTTTCCGCCTATCTGGCCTTGGGCCAAAGCGCCATGAGCAACGGCGACAACGCCACCGCCGCGGATGCCTTTGCCAAGGCCGCCAAGGCAAGCGACGGCCCCCTTGCGCTGGTTGCCGGCATGAACGAGGCCGGAGCCATGCTCAAGGCCGGAAAATACGCCGATGCCCTTGCTCAGCTGCAAAAGCTGCAAGCCGCGCTGCCGGGCGAAGTTACCGCTCCCCAGCTCAAGCAGATGATGGCCGAAGCCGCTGTTGCCGCAGGGCAGACCGAACAGGCCGCCCGCATCTATCTTGCCCTCTCGCGCGAGGCGCAGGGCCTCAACAGCGAATATTTCCGCGCTCGCGCAACCACGCTGGCCCCCAAGATTGTTGAAGAAGAAGCCGCCCAGGCTGCGGCCCCGGCAGCGCCAGACGGTGCTGGGGAAAAATCTTCCGGCAAAGCCCAGTAAATATCTCTTCGCAAGCCCGCGCATGTGCAAACAGCGCGGGCTTGCGTCATTGTAGGCGGGGCCGCATGGGCCGCGCCATTTTGCATCCAGTTGCGGTTCAGGCGATATGTCTGGGCCTGGAGGGAACATGAGCAATCATCCGCTGTTGCAGGGCGCTCGCGGCGAGCGGCACCTGCTGTTGGGAAACGAAGCCATTGTGCGCGGCGCGCTTGAAGCGGGTGTGCATATGGTCAGTTGTTACCCTGGCACTCCGTCTTCGGAAGTGCCGGACACGTTCCACCGCCTTGGCGGCGAGGGCCGCTACCGGCTGGAATATTCCGTCAACGAGAAGGTGGCTATGGAAGTGGCCGCCGGTGCCGCCCTTGGCGGCGCCATGAGCCTCGTGACCATGAAGCACGTGGGCGTCAACGTGGCCGCCGACCCGCTGTTCACCTCCGTTTACACGGGCCTGCCCGGCGGCATGGTCTTGCTGACGGCTGACGACCCAGGCTGTCACTCTAGCCAGAACGAGCAGGACAACCGCACCTATGCGCGCTTTGCCCTGCTGCCCTGTTTTGAGCCTGCCTCCGCGCAGGAAGCCAAGGACATGACCCGCGAGGCCTTTCGCCTTGCCCGCGAGCTGCAACAACCCGTGATGCTGCGCACCACCACCCGCATCAGCCACATGCGCGGTGCTGTGGATTTTGACGATCTGCCCGCCACCCAGCCAAAGGTTGAATTCAAGCGTGATCCGGGCCGGTTTGTGCCGGTTCCCGCTGTGGCCCGCAAGCGCCATCAGGTGCTGGACGGCATCATTGAAAAAGCCCGCCAGTTTGCGGAATCCAGCCGCTTCAACACGGTGCATGAACCCCATACGCCCACGCGTCTCGGCATCATCACCAGCGGCGTGGCCCGCAACTATCTGGCCGACGCCCTTTCTGCTGGCGGCTGGGAAGACCGAGTGCGCGTGCTTGAGCTTGGCATGACCTGGCCCCTGCCCACTGCCATGATCACAGAATTTCTGCGCGGCTGCGACCGTGTGCTGGTGCTCGAGGAAGGCGTAGACCTGCTGGAGCAGGACATCCGCGCCCTGGTGCAGAAGCAGGAAATCCACGTGCGCATTGAAGGCAAGGATTCCGGCCTCACCGGTCAGGGTGAATATTCCACCACCCTTGTCATGCGCCGCCTTTCCTCCTGGCTCGACACGCCCTGCCCGGCCAAGCCCGTGCGCAGTGTAGACATGGAACTGCCGGGCCGCCCGCCGAACCTCTGCGCCGGTTGCTCGCACCGCGCCGTTTACTACGCCGCGCGGCAGGTTTTTGGCGACGATGCCTTCTACTCCAGCGACATCGGCTGTTACACCCTGGGTCTGTTGCCGCCCCTGCGCGCTGCGGATTTTCTGGTGTGCATGGGGTCTTCCATCTCCGCAGGCAGCGGCTTTGCCCGCGCATCGGAAAAGCCCGTGGTGGCCTTTATCGGCGATTCCACGTTCTTCCACTCCGGCATGACGGGCCTCGCCAACGCGGTTTTCAACCAGCATGACGTTATTCTGGTCGTTCTGGACAACGGCACCACGGCCATGACCGGGCACCAGCCCAACCCCGGCATGGTGCAGGAGATGCTCGGCTCCATGAGCCAGCACATGGATATTGAAGCCATTGTGCGCGCCATGGGCGTTACCCAGTGCACCAAGGTGCGCTCCTTCAACGTCAAGGCCGTCACCAAGGCGCTGGAAGAAATGAAAGCCCAGAGCGGTGTGCGCGTGCTGATTACCGAAGAGCCTTGCGTGCTGTATGCCCGCCGTCAGCTCAAAAAGGCCCAACCCCAGGTGGCCGAAGTGGCCCAGCAGGGACCGGAAGCCATGCGCTGCCTTGAGCAGCTGGCCTGCCCCGCCTTTTACCGCGAGGGCGACAATCTTGCTGTGGACGCCACGCTCTGCACGGGCTGCATGGTCTGTTTGCAGGTTGCCCCCACGGCCTTCAAGGCGCGGAAGCGGTAGGGAGATATTATGAAGACACAAGAAATGCAGAAGCGGATGCGTATATTCTTTACCGGCGTGGGCGGTCAGGGAACCCTGACGGCCACAACCCTGCTGGCCCGTACGGCTCTGGAAGCCGGACTGGATGTGGTGGCTGGCGAAGTGCACGGCATGGCCCAGCGCGGCGGCGTGGTGGAATCTGTCATGCTGCTTGGCGGCTGGCGTTCCCCCAAGCTGGATTACGGCGAAGCCGATGTGCTGCTTGGCTTTGAACCCCTGGAAACCCTGCGCGCCCTGCCCTATTTGCAGCCCGGCGGCGCAATCTTTTCCAGCAGCGATGCATTGCCGCCCCTCAGCGTTTCGCTGGGCAAGGCAGTGTACCCCGACATGCCGCACATTATGGAAAAGGCCCGTCAGGTTGCGGGGCAGTGCCACTTTGTGCCCTGCCGCGAGCTTGGCATAAAGGCAGGTTCCGTGCAGAGCGGCAACACAGTG
The DNA here is from genome assembly GCF_024460775.1 of Desulfovibrio desulfuricans. Taxonomy (NCBI): domain Bacteria; kingdom Pseudomonadati; phylum Thermodesulfobacteriota; class Desulfovibrionia; order Desulfovibrionales; family Desulfovibrionaceae; genus Desulfovibrio; species Desulfovibrio desulfuricans. The sequence continues at coordinate 149,682 of NZ_JANFYZ010000007.1, forward strand.
CTCCTGAGCGTGGTCTGTTCTTCTGGCGTGCTGCCCTTTGGCGTGGACGCGCTGGAAGCCGCCATCAAAAAATTCCTGCCCGCGAAATTGCAGGAATCCAACCTCAAGGCGCTGGAACTGGGCAAGGCCTACGTGAATAAATAGCGCCTTGCGAGCAGGCCCGCCCCTGCTGCGGCGCCTGAGCGTGACCCATTATAAACGCAAGAAGCCCCTTCATTGAAGGGGCTTCTTTTTTGCGGCAGGGATTTCTGCCTTAGCAGTTCTGCATCTGCTCAATGAGGCCTTCAAGATTTTGGGCTTGGGCAGAAAGCCCCGCCACGGCACGCGAGGCCGCGCTCATGGCAACAGCAGTTTGCCGCGAAAGGCTGGTAACATCACCAATGGTGCGGTTGATCTGGTCAGTGGCCACAGCCTGCTGCTCGCTGGCGGTGGCAATTGCGCTGACCTGATTGGCGGTTTCTTCCACAGTTCCCACAATGCCTTCCAGCGCCTGGCCTGACTGCTGGGCAGCTTCGGTTGCCAGCGAAATTCCCTTTACAGCCTCCTCCACCGAGGCAGCGCTGTGGGCCACGCTTTGCTGAATGGCCTTGATGGCAGTATCCACATCGTGGGTGGAAGCCATTGTTTTTTCCGCCAGTTTGCGCACTTCGTCCGCCACCACGGCAAAACCGCGCCCGGCATCCCCTGCCCGTGCGGCCTCAATGGCGGCATTAAGGGCAAGCAGATTGGTCTGATCCGCAATATCCGAAATAACGTTCATGATACGGGTAATCGCATGCGCATGCCCGCCAAGCTGCTCCATATCATCCTTGAGGCGCAAGGAGGTGGAGCGTACGGTTTCAATACTCTCCAGAGCGTGGCGAACCACCCTGGCCCCGTCCTCTGCTTTTTGGCGGGTTTCTGCCGAGGAGTCAGAGGCAACGGTGGCATTCTGCGCCACCTCGCCCACGGTGGCGTTCATCTGCTCCATGCCAGTGGCGGCTTCCGTGAGCCTTTGAGCCGTGCTGTCGGCGCTTTCTTCTGCCTGCCGGATGGTTTCGCCAACCTGACCGGAGGCAGTGGCCACAACATGGGTCACTTCTTCCAGCGCCTCTGCCACCTGCTGCATGGCTTCTGTTTTTGCACGGGCATCGCGCTCCGCCGCCTCAGCCTGTTGCAGGGCGGCATTGGCCCTGGCGGATTCTTCCCGCGCCTTTTCCGATTCACTGCGCGCACTTTCTATATGCACCTTCAAAGCCTGAACCATAAGCACCAGCGAGGCGTACACCCCCTGTTGGCGGCCAGAGTGCTCAAGGTCATAATCCCCTTCAGCCACGCGGCCCGCTATGAGCTGCAACTGCGCCGGGTCTTTGCCGAGCTGGCGCTTGATGGCAAGCGTGATGCCCGCTGTAACCGCAATGCTGAACAATATTCCCACGATGGCGAGCACGGCCCCGGCCAAGCGCGACTGCCGCGCAATTTCCTGCGCACCTGCCGCTGCCTCCTGACTGCGCTGCACATCGTGCTGCACAAGCTGGTCAAAATAGCGCGCAAGTCGGATGAAGTCAGCTCTGCTACGGGTGAACAGCGCAATGGAGCCATCCGTATCGCCCTCGCCCGCCAGACGGATAATTTCTTCGCGGGTGGCTTCCTCCGCATGCAACTGGGCCATGATATTGCCCCACAGTTCATCATCCACCGGCTCACCAGCCTGCTTACGGACCTCAATCAATGCCTGATAGGCCTCGGCATGATGTGCAAACTGCTTGAGGGCACGCTTGATGCGGTCGCGGTACTCGGCGATGGTGACTTTATCCGTATGCGGAGTAAGCGCCGCCAGATCGGAACGGGCCGAATACAGCAACGACGTCATGGTCTGCACCGCCACAAGCGACGGCACATACTGCTGATCCATATGGCTGACGGCGTGATCAATACGATCGGTATTGACGTAGTACACGCCGAACAGCGCCAGCATAAGAAAAATGATGCTGCTGAACGAAAGAACCAGTTTCGTGGTCAGCTTCATGAGTACTCCCGTAGTTTGCTTGTGCCGCCTTGGGGGCAGCAATAATCGTTACGCTTCAAGCTGGTAATTACTGCCGCTGATGCGTTTGCACTGCTTTTTCAGCGTGGCGGCGGCGCGCGCCAGATCAAAACTGCTCTGAAAGTTGCTGGCATTAACGCCTACAATCGTCAGGGACATGAGCGGGAAGCGCTCTTCAATATTGCTGCGGCTTTTGCCCTCGATGTAACCGCGCTGGACGTCATCGGCGCTGTAAAAGGCAGGCACGCTGTCGTTAAAAGCAGAGATGATGGTTTCGCACACATCAGGGGCCGTAAGGGCATCTGTTACGGCGATAAAGTCATCGCCGCCGATGTGGCCTACAAAATCATCCTCGCTCGCGCTTTCCTTGATGATGGACGAGAGGCGCTTGAGCGCCCTGTCGCCATTTTTAAAGCCGTATTTGTCGTTGTAAGCCTTGAAGTTGTCGATATCGAAGTAGAGAACAATACGCGGCAAACCAAGGCGCACAAGCCGCTCCAGCTCTATATCTATGAGCGCGTTGCCGGGCAGTTCTGAAAGAGGATTGAGCTGGCGCGCGTTGGCGACTTCCAGTTCGATGCTCTTTTCGAGCAGTTCCTTGACTGTTACCACACCCTGATAACGACCCTCGCGGGTTACGGTGACAAAATCATAGAGTTTGGCGTCATCACGGCGCATGGCCTGACGCGCTACCAGATCAATGGTGCATTGGTGGTCCACACACAAAAAGGAGCGGTCCATGACCGCTTCCACAGCTTTGTCGGCAAAAAGGGAAAAACCGAATCTGCCGCTTAGTTGCTCGTACAGGCGGTTGCGTGTGAGCGCCCCCACGGGCAAATCACCCATAACCACGCACAGCCCGTTGAGTTTGCTGTTTTTTTCGAACAAATCTACCACGCTACGTATGGGCATGTGCGGCGGCACAACGGTGCCTGCGCGGCAAATATGGCGCACATGAAACTTGTGGACGCGCGCGCCAAAAAATCTGTTTTTAATCTTGTTTTCGCGGTGAATGACCTGAAGGGCCAGCGGGTCTACGGCTCTTGGCGTGGGATCTGGCCTGCGGAGAAAATAGCCCTGTCCGTAGGGCACATCAAAACTGATGAGGGTTGCCAGCTCTTCTTCGGTTTCTATGCCCTCGGCAATGATGCGCGTATTGGTGAGCGCCGCAAATTCCTGCATGCTCTTGATGAGCGCCTGCCGGGTGAGGTCTTTATCCACCCCACGTATGAGCTGCATATCGAGCTTGATGAAATGCGGCTGCACGTCAGATATAAGGTTGAGGCCGGAATAGCCTGCGCCCGCATCGTCGATGCTGATCTGGTAATTCTGGCCTTTGTAATGCTCGATAATCTGCTTGAAGCCGCGCAGGTTCACAACCGATTCGCGCTCGGTGATTTCAAAAACAATATCTTCGGCGCTGATGGCAAAGCGGGTCAGGTATTCCTTGGTGAAGCCCATGCCAAAATGGGAATCCTGAATAATGTTGGGATTTACATTAAGAAACAGGCGGATGCCCGTTGGCATCTGGCGGGCGGCGCGCAGGGCGCTACGCCGGAAGAGATGCTCAAGCTCCAGCATGCGCCCATTTTCCAGCGCGCACTGAATAAGGGCCTCTGGACCTTCAAGCGGAGTTCCGGCAGGGCCGCGGCCAAGCGCTTCATAACCAAAAACAGCGCCATCGCGAAGAGAAACAATGGGCTGGAGCACGCTGGTGATGGTCTGATTCTGGAGCACATCCAGCAAGGCCTGACGACGCTGATCATCATCGGCAGTTGCAACATTCAGTGAAGTTGATGCGGGCGGCGGAACCATGGACGTAGCGCGGCATGGATGTGGGTGCGAATCTGCCAAACTTGCAGGATGCAGCGGCAGATCGCAAAAAGTTTCTACAAATAAATCCTGCGCGGAAGAATCGGGCATGACCCCCTCCACATAAATTGCTGCGATGGTTGGGCTGCGGTCTGCTTGCGCGTGGTGGCCGAGGCATTAATTTCCGGCAGGCACGGCCCTCAGACTCGTAGTCACAAACATCACTAAGCCGATACTATGGCGGGTCTGTTACAGAAATAATTGATTTTGACGGCGAATCAGATTCGTCAGAGATAATTTGAAAAGACAATTACCAAAAAGAAAGAGGGAATTGGGCCCATTGTTACAGCCGCATTACGCGACTTTTGACGACAAGGTTACGGAGGTAAATGTGCGCTTACGCAGGGCCAGATTTTAATTGGGGTTTAGATGGGTGGTAGATAGTCTTTAGTGATAGTCGTGTCTGTCGTGGCAATGATGCCAAGAGCGATTTGCTTGGCTCGACTTAGTTCTATTTTTTGCCCTTTTCGGGCACTGTATTCCGGATCCACGAGCGCGCTCTCACCACATCGGCGTGCGATTCGCCTCTCAGTTGAGGTGAACCTTAAGATTTTGCTGCCCTTCGGTCACTGTATTCCGCCATCCGCGAAGTTTGGGACGCGGGTGCAGAGCAATTTCTGCTCATCGTAGAGTTTGAGTCTTTTGCTGCCCTTCGGGCGCTATCTTCCGCCGCCCGGCGGAGTTTGGGACGCCTGTGCGGCGCGCAGCAAGGCGGGGCCTGTTATGGGGCTACGCCCCCTTCTCGGCCCCCCTTGCATCCCCCCCGAAGCACCCCCTAAGAGAGATCTTCAATAACCTCTGTGTGGCGAGGGCAACGCGGCTGTAGCTCCGGGAGCTTCCTTCCCTCGCTACGCTCGGTCAGGCGATCTCCCTCCGCGCCGCGTAAATGCCAGATGGCGCATTTGCTTTGGATAAAGTCCGTTTCAGCCGACTATCCTGATAACAATTATACTGTTAAAACTGGTCGTTGGCTCAAGCTGTCTCGCCACAATAATTGTTGTCTCTCAACATACTTAGCTTTGCTGCGGGCATCATTACAAGCAAGACGTATTGCTTAATCCCCTAGTCACCTCGAAGCGAAAGCCGCACAGCTAGAAGCCAATGGCAAGTCGTTAACATCATATGTCTTTTGCAGGCAATAATTAAAGAAAGGTTGCGGAGTCACGTTGCATCACCTTTTGAATGCGCAAAGTTGCAATGAAATTACACCGCACGCGGCACAGGACACCCTGCCTTTCAACGGGAATGACGTGAAATGGTTGTGGAGTTGCCTTCCTTAGACTCGCCGGAGCGTGAGCGGAGGCGACGTGCTGGTGTTGGGCGAATTTGCAAAATACGCATTTTTGCGGACTGACAAGGAAAAATTAGTTTTTTAAGCGCAGCGTACTCAAGTACGTGAGCATTAAAAAACCAATTTTGACGCAGTCAGGCCCAAAAAGTCGGGTTTGCGTAAATGCGGCTGACGGGCTCTGGACGCAACCAGGAGAAAGCGAGGAAAAACTCCAAAGAGCAAAGGGGGAGTTGGAAGGAAGGGGATGGGCGGAAGGAAGGAGCAAGAGGGGGGGATAAAAGACAAAGCCCCTTGCGCTAATAGCAGCAAGGGGCTTTGAAGCAATCGTTGACAGCGGCCTACTTTCCCACATGACGTTATGCAGTATCATCGGC